>NZ_LS999521.1:605248-907872 GCF_900520355.1 Acinetobacter calcoaceticus
TCAATTGAGGTGATGGGCTTGGTCTTGATTAGTTCTAATATTTCTTCGGTTGAAAGAGCTTTATGGGATGATGTAAAAGTCGGTAAATATTTTTCATAATTATAAAAAGCGATTCCCAATGGAATCATCAGAAGCGTACAAATAATGATAGGTTTAATTTTCATATATTATTCTTTGGTGTTTAAGAAACTCTCTTAAACTACCATTAAAGCAGCTTAAGAGAGCCTATTAAGAGAGTCTTAGTTCTTAAAGGATTAAGAAGAGCAGCTTACCGCTACATCTGGTACGTCACTTGGTAAAGGGCCGAGATCTTCTGGTTTTTCTAAATCTTGCTGTCTGGTATAGGGCTGGTTAAGTAGCTTGAATAAACGATCTACTTCGCTAAAATCATCTCGTTCTGCCGCATCAATAGCACGTTGAGCCATATGGTTACGTAAAATATAGACTGGATTAGCTTGTCGCATATTTACATCAAGCTCATCTGTATCTTGATGTTCACGAATGCTTTGATATTGGTTAAGAAACTCATCAAACTGTCGAATATCAAGGCAATCATCTCGTAGAGTTTTATATTCTTTATTTTGAAGTCGAAGAAAGCTCTGAGTGTAGTCGAGTTGTTCAGTTTGTAATATTCTTAAAAAGGCAAAACTACAATCAAGGCTGTCTTTATGGAAATGGGGAAGTCCCATTTTTTTACATAAGCCAGTTGTGTAATGTTCCATGAAAGTTGGTTCAAATTGTTCTAAGCAGGCTGCTAATTCCTCTTTGAACAGATCCTTTTGTTCAGGCTCAGCGAGTGGAATTAAGTTGTTTAACCAAGTCCATAAATTCCAATGGCCTATACTTGGTTGGTTTTGGTAAGTATAACGGCCTTGATAATCTGAGTGGTTATTAATCCAGTTCGGGCGGAAGCGCTCCATAAAGCCATATGGACCAAAATCTAAAGTTGAACCTGTAATATTTAAGTTATCGGTATTCATTACGCCATGAGCAAATCCCACCAATTGCCATTTTGCGATCATGATTGCCGTATTTCTAATAACTGCTTTGGCAAATGCTAAAATTGGTTGTTCTACTTCTTGGCATTCTGGATAGTGCCATTCAATACATTTTTGAGTAAATTCTGGCAGCAACTCTGGAGCGTATTGATTAATCCACTCAAAATGCCCTAAACGGATATGACATTCAGACGTTCTGAGTAGCATTGCTCCTGGTTCTAGTTTTTCACGCTGTACGCCTTGAGCTGAGCTTGTAAATCCTACTGCGTGACTAGAAGCCACTCCTAAAGCATTTAAAGCATGCCCAGCTAAATATTCACGAACGACAGAACGCAACACTGCGCGGCCATCTCCCATTCTTGAATAGGGCGTCGGACCTGCACCTTTAAGGTGTAAGTCTATAGTTTGACCTTTTGTATTTAGTATCTGAGCGATGAGTAAGCCGCGGCCATCGCCAAGTTGACCAGCCCATTGTCCAAATTGGTGGCCAGCATAGACCATAGCCAGAGAAGGGAACTCAGAGAAAGTGCGCTGTCCGCTACAGATTTCAACCCATGCATTTTTTTCGTCTTCTGACCATTGTAGTTCATCTGCCAAAGCGGTATTGAAATGGCCCGCTTTTGCACCACGTAAAGGCGATGGCTGCTGAACATGGAATAATTTAGACGGAAGTGAAGGATAGAGCGGATTAAATTGCATGGGCTTGGCAAAATAGAGAGAGCGGATTTAACTATACCATAGTTAAAAAGCGGGCATAAAAATAGCTCCCGAAAGAGCTATTTTAGATAAGAACTTATTCTAGTCTGATACTACGTTAGTGTTCTTTTTAATGTTACGCATTAAAGTTTCTAAACACTCACGATGATGACTTAAACGGTGTTCAAGCAATTGGAAATCAACTTTAAGCTTGTGATCCATTCTATGAATCTTTTCAGCCATTGCTGCTTTTTTCACTTGTAACTCTTGTTCTTTAAGTTTTGCCCAATCATTTAAAGTATGGGTAAATGCTTCGTATTCTTGTGCAATACGTTGCTTCATTTGACTAATGTCAGCATTTACATCATGACCATAAATAGCAAGGTCTTGTTCAGCGTATTTGAACTTCATCGCTAATTCTGCTTTTTTAATATTAAAGCTTGGAATACGACGTAAATTTTTAGCTAAACCAAGTTTCGAACATGACCAGATCAACCATTTAGTTGGGTCATATTGCCACCATTTCACGCCATTACGATAGTCGTACTGGAAGATATGGTGATAGTTGTGGTAACCCTCGCCCCAAGTAGCAATCGCTAACCAGAAATTATCACGTGCAGTGTTTTCGTCTGTATAAGGACGGTTACCCCACATGTGGCAAAGCGAGTTAATGAAGAAAGTGACTTGATGGCTAATGATTAATCGCAATAGGCCACCTATGAGGACTACACCCCACAAATCACCAGTTGCCCAACCAATTAAGCCTAAAATTCCAACATGAACTGCAACTACGAGTAAACCATAGTACTTATGTTGAAACATCACCAGTCTATCGTTTAATAAGTCTGGCGCGTTTTTAAAATCTGGCTCAGATGGTGAATGATCGCGGATCATCCAACCCATATGGGCATACCAAAAACCACGCTTAATTGAATATGGATCTTCATCAACATGATCAACATGTCGATGGTGTGTACGGTGACCAGATGCCCAGAACAAAATACTATTTTGCACGGCAAATGTTCCACCAATCATTAAAAGAATTTTAAGTGGTAACGACGCTTCATAAGCTCGGTGAGCCCACAGGCGGTGATAACCAGCAGTAATCCCCATACTACTTAGAGCTAAAAGAAAAAATAAGCTTACCCATGCGCTTACACTAAAATCATAATAATACGCATAAATCGGGATTATGATTGCAGCAAGAATTGGTAAACCAATTAAGGTAATGCTAGCGGTCCAGTTAATTGGGGCTTTGAGTGGGGCGGAAGTCATATCCGGCAGCGCTCCTAGAAACCTTGTCAGACAAGGTACAAAGACAAAACGACATAGCAAAACCAATCATCAAGATATATTGCTATTCTATCCTTCATATTAGCACGTGCTTAGTGAGAATCACTAACATTATTGTACAGATGTATTGAAAGAACGGTAACAGATTTAAACTATGTCACAGAGTTTTTCAAGTAGGAGAAGTTGTTTAATGAACGTACAACGATTGAAAAAAAAGAACAGCATTGATATTGCAAGAAAATTATCATTGAAGTGTATCTTGGTCACAATCAGTCTTGTATTAGCAGCATGTCAAAGTGCGCCCAATCAAAATACAAAAACAGTTCAAACAAAAAAAACAGTTCATCATGTTCAACCCCCAGTTATAAAAAAGAGAGTGAGTCCTGATGGCATTCAAGATATTGATTGGCAAATTACCCAGATTAATGGTCACAAGGCCAAGTTTTTTAACCAATGGCCAGTTCTTTCTTTAAATTCTGCTGTTAAAACAGTTTCAGGCCATACGGGATGTAACGGAGTGTTCGGTCGATATACATTTGATTTTAGTCAGCAAAAACTTGATATGCAGGTCAATGCAGGACATTCAAGTTGTGATGGTGCATTGGCTCAAGAAGCAGAATTGATTGATTCTTTACAGCGCATTCAAAAATTTCAGTTGGTAGGCAATACACTCTATTTGCTTGACCAAAGCGGTCAGCGATTGATTCAGGCACAAAAGAAATAATAAAAGGTGGTAAAACCACCTTTTTCATATCTAAAGCGCTTGTAACATGGTTGTTGGAATATCTGTAATTAGCCCTTGTACATCTAAATCTTTTAGCCTTTTAGCCCTTTCTACATCATTCACTGTCCAGACACTAATGTTCAAGCCAGCCTGTTGTGAAAGCTGAATCATTTCATCTGTTGCGAGTTGATCATGCCAACCAATATGACAGCAACCATATTGATGAGCGAGTTCAATTGCTGTTGCTCCAACTGGAAGTTCGACTAACAATCCACGTTTGAATTGAGAGTTTATGTCGCGTAAGGCAGTTAGAATTTGAAGATCGAAACTTGTGATGGTGACTACTTTCTCAAAACCTTGTAATTCAGTCTCAAGCTTTTTAACTAATTTTTCTGCTAAAGCCATGTCTCTTACCGCTTTAACTTCGACTTCAATATGGTCAAAGTTATCAAGTAAGTTTAAAACGCCCGTCAGTGTAGGTGTTGGTTCAGAGTTTGGCCAATTGGGCCAGTTTTGACGGTGATCAAATAACAATGCTTGAGCCAAACTCGATTGCTCAACAATTTGTTCGACCCCAGCTGTACGTAAAAAGTTGTCATCATGGATAACGACTAATTCTTGATCTTGAAGCTGACGAATATCAAATTCGACACCACGAATACCTAGATTTTTTAAGTGCTGAAAACCACCTAGCGTGTTTTCAGGAGCTTCTTTGCGTGCACCACGATGACCAATAATGCGCATAATTTTCTTCTATCAAGTATTTTTAAGAATGGTCCTTCAAAAGAACAGAGACCATTCTTAATCTAATCTATTTTTAAATAATCTCATTAATATTTTTTTGCCAAAGCACTTCTTGTCCACCCTCAGCACGTTGTAAAGCACGAGAAGCGACAAATAACCAGTCAGATAGACGGTTTAAAAGTTGGAGTGCCGTGGTTTGAATATTCTGGTCGCGTATTTGTACCGACAGCAGAGATCGTTCTGCACGGCGGCAAACCGCGCGCGCCTGATGGGCATAACTGCAAGTTAAAGAGCCAGACGGTAGAATAAACTCTTTAAGCATGGGTAAGTCTTCATTCATACGATCAATTTCTTTTTCAAGAAATTCAATGCAAACAGGCTGAAGTAAATTGTAGTTTGGAATACAAACCTCTCCACCTAAGTCAAATAACCAATGTTGAACTAAGCTTAGACTCTTATCCCAATTTGCTTTATCTATTACTTGACTTGCAGTGATTTGAGCTCGAAGTACCCCAATAATAGCATTCAGTTCATCGACATCCCCCAATGCTGCAATTCGTAAATCGTCTTTGGCAACACGAGAGCCATCGCCTAAACCTGTTGTGCCTGAATCGCCTGTGCGTGTATAGATTTTGCTTAAACGGTGTCCCATGATGGATATCCTGAACATAAAAAAGGGGATAATGTCGGTCAGAACATTACCCCGAAACTGGAGTTAAGAAAATATTTTTATAATTAAAGTGAGAAATTAATAACGGAAAGTTACGCCAACAGAAGCTTGGCGACCTGTATTAACATACCAGTCATTTGAAGGATACGTATTTAATACTTCACGATATTGAACATCGCCTACGTTTTGGATATTGGTAAATACTTTTACGTTAGGAATAATATTCCAATAAGCATTTAAGTCTACAGTTGCATAACCCTGTACTCGCATAGAATTTGCTGAGTCTGCATAAGATTTAGATCTTGCAATTAAAGAGGCACTAATTCCGTAAATTGCATTTTCTAAACCTGTACTTACAGTGATAGTCTGGCGAGGACGGTAAGCAATTTCTGTATTATCTTTTTCATTTTCTGTTTTTACGTAAGCATATTCAGTGGACAAGAATAGATCATCCTGATGCCACTTTATTCCAGCTTCACCACCTGTAAAGTTTGCTTTGGCTATATTTGTATTAGTACCAGCATTGTAGGCTATAAGATCTTTAATTTTTGTATGATAAACAGAAAAATTAGTACTCACATTTGACGTAAGATCATAGTTCATCCCCATTTCATAAGAGGTACTTTCTTCTGGTGCTAAGTTCTCATTTCCTCCCCATTGTGAATAAAGTTCATTTAAGGTCGGAGCTCTGAAAGCACTACCGATATTTGCATATATGCTAGCATTCGGTAGGAAATGATAGCGAATAGCACCTTGGCCAACAGTATGGGTACCAAAGCGTTGATTGTCTTCTAAACGAACGCCAACTTGCGTATCAAAAAGATCATTTTTGAGTTGATGCTGTAGATAATAACCTGTGCTATTTACACTTTTATCTGAATTTAGGATGGTATTACTTTTATAATTTGCATCGTTATAGGTGGCACCAACTAAAATATTTTGGTTCGGAGTGAATTTCCATTTCAGATTTAAATCACTCTCATTATTTTCAGTATTGTAATATGAGCCATAAGCAGGAACATTTTGTTTATCCCGAACATTTGCATAGTGTGCATTAATGATTAAATCAGGCAAAATATTATAAGCAACTTTTGTGTTGATAACTCGATTTTCAAATTGACGTTGTGCTGTATTGGTTATGTAGTCATTACTAAAAACATTCGTGCCTTTATTTTCACTAATTGAAGCAGAAGCATCTATTAAGTTTTCTTGGAAGAATCCTATTTTAGCGTGATAGCCTTTTTGATCATAACTGGCTTTTTCATTTTCTGGCTGGCTTTCAAAAATACGTGTTCCATCACTTTCTAAGCGTTGCCCGCCTACTTGTGCATAGAACCCTTGGTCAGTCACGAGATTGGTATTAACAATAGCCTTATAGGTATTATTTTCACCATAAATACCCGTTAACTCAGCACCTGTTTTCTCTGGTTTTTTAGAAATTAACTGGACGACACCACCAATAGCATCACTGCCATATTGAACTGATGCAGGTCCTTTTAGAATCTCAATTTGTTGAACATCTGTTGTATCTAAAAATGCCGGATATAATGGGCCAAGCTCATTTTGACTATTTAAACGAGCACCATCTTTAAGAACTAATGTATGAACTGATTTAGTGCCACGAAGGGAAATTTCAGAAATCTGACCTAGACCACCGCTTTGTTTTATATAAACAGAAGGATCGCGTTGGATAATATCCGAAACATTTAATAATGGATTCTGCCCAATTGTTTTTTCATCAATCACTGAAATACGTGCTGGAACTTCGCTCGCTTTTTCAGCACTTTTTGAAGCAGTCACTACAATTGGATCAAGCTGAGTTGCATTCGTTGTATCTTCAGCAAAAGTAATAGGTGAAAACCCCATCGCAATAGCGATAGCCCCTACCAGACGAGTAGGTTGAAAAGACTTAGACATAACATGCTCCATACATTCACCCCACGTGAATGATCGGGTAGATAGATGAAACAAGTAGGTCTCCGGACTTCAGCGCCATATTTAATTTATGGACATATTCACCTTCCCACAGAACTGCAGTGGTGTAAGTCAAAATTGACTTAAAAAATATGTTTTACATTGTTACCGTTGCGGGGGCAGTGCCGGACTTTCACCAGCTTCCCTAAAGCATGAGTTGCTTACACTTGCTTCCAATTTGACGCAGTATAAAGTGGCAATTTATTTCATACAATGTCATTTAGCCCAATTCCCAGAGAACTTTTACGCAAGGGACAAAAATTGCATTACAATGGCCCTTATTTTAAGAAATGGTTGTAGTTTAGGCAGATCATGAGCCCTTCAAACCAGAAACGTACACGAGCGAAAATCTGTGGAATTACTCGCCCTCAAGATGTCCAGTCAGTAGTTGCGGCTGGAGCAGATGCAATTGGTTTTGTATTTTTTCCGCCAAGTCCAAGACATGTCACACTCGAGCAGGCACAAGAACTAGTTAAACTTATTCCTCCTTATGTACAACTTGTTGGTTTGTTTGTGAATGCAAGTGCTACTGAGATTCAGTCAGTACTTGATTGTGTTCCCCTAGATGTATTACAACTACATGGCGACGAAACTCCAGAACAATGTCAGGAGATAGCTCGCCATTGTAAACGTCGCTGGTATAAAGCGATTCAGGTTAAGCCTTACCTTGATGTTATTGCTGAAATTCAAAAATATCAGGCGGCTGGAGCCAGTGCTGTCTTGCTCGATGCGTGGCATCCTGAGCTTAAAGGGGGCACAGGACATCAGTTTGACTGGTCTAAATTCCCAAAACTTGATATTCCTTTAATCTTGGCAGGCGGTTTAACTCCTGACAATGTCATTGACGCTATTCATACTACCGGTGCTTTTGCAGTAGATGTGAGCGGAGGCGTAGAGTCCGCAAAAGGTATAAAAGACCAACAACTCATTGAACGATTTATGCAAGGAGTCCAACGTGGATCAGCAAAACAATGTGATTGACTATACACAGTATCCAGATGCTGCAGGGCATTTCGGTATCCATGGCGGACGTTTTGTGTCAGAAACTCTAATGGCGGCATTAGAAGATTTAGAAAATCTCTATTCCCGCATGAAAAATGATGAACAGTTTCTGGCAGAATTCGACCGCGATCTCGCCTACTATGTAGGTCGTCCTAGTCCACTTTATTATGCTGAGCGATGGTCAAAAGAGTTAGGTGGTGCCCAAATTTATCTTAAACGTGAAGACTTGAATCATACAGGCTCACATAAGGTAAATAACACGATTGGTCAGGCATTATTGGCAAAGCTTTCTGGTAAAAAACGTATTATTGCCGAGACTGGTGCTGGGCAACATGGTGTGGCAACTGCAACAATTGCAGCGCGTTTGGGTCTTGAATGTGTAGTCTACATGGGTGCTGAAGACGTTAAGCGTCAAGCCATGAACGTTTATCGTATGCGTTTATTGGGTGCAACAGTTGTGCCTGTGCAAAGTGGCTCAAAAACGCTTAAAGATGCCATGAACGAAGCGATGCGCGACTGGGTAACCAATGTTGATAGTACTTACTATGTAATTGGTACGGTGGCAGGTCCTCACCCATACCCACAACTTGTACGTGATTTCCAGTCAATTATTGGGCGTGAAGCACGTAAACAGATTTTGGAACAAGCTAGTCGCTTACCAGATGCATTGGTTGCTTGTGTGGGCGGTGGTTCAAATGCAATGGGCTTGTTCTATCCATTCTTAAACGATGCCAATGTAAAAATGTATGGTGTTGAAGCAGCTGGTTTGGGTATTGAAACTGGTAAACACTCTGCGCCGTTAAATGCAGGCCATGTTGGTGTGTTACACGGTAACCGTACTTACTTGATGAGTGACGAGCAAGGTCAGATTATCGAAACACACAGTATCTCTGCTGGGTTAGATTATCCGGGTGTTGGTCCTGAACACAGCTTCTTGAAAGATATGAAGCGTGTTGAGTATGTGCCGATTAATGATACAGAGGCTCTACAAGGCTTCCGTGATTTAACCAAAATCGAAGGAATTATTCCTGCTCTTGAAAGCTCACATGCCATGGCTTATGTATCTAAGCTTGCACCGACTATGTCTAAAGATCAGATTATTATTGCGACCGTTTCAGGTCGTGGTGATAAAGATTTAATGACTGTTGCACGCATTGATGGCGTAGAAATGGTTGAGATGTAAGCGGGAATAAAAATGCCAAGTCTGTTTATGGTAATGTTGGGTGGGCGTCATGCCCGCGCTAATACAGAAGTTCATGATGTTGTCATGGCTGTAGGAGATACTTTAGAAGAAGTTTATCCTCAACTTAAACAGGCTTGGTTTGGTGAGACTCAAGGATTACATATTGATGCTTGGGCTAAGCTTTCGGGAGTGAAATCTCAAGAGCAAAATTATCAAATTCGTTTTACAGACGCTGCTCCACAACCAGATGACTTAAAATTATATTTAATTAATCTGGGCGGATACAATGCTCATGAATTTGGTGAGCTCCATCGTTATGAGTTTGTCGTTGCACCTAATGCAGTCATTGCAAAACAACTGGGTAAACAATTTATAGATCGGCAGTGGCAAAAAGCGCATACAGATCGAGTCATTGATATTGATGATTGCTTAGCAATAGATTGTGTAGCAGGGCGCTATATTCATTTAATAAAAGGCGATTTTGCTGCAACAGTTTGGGAAAATACGTATTTGACCGTGGTATAGGTCATTTGAAATCTAATATTCATATGGAAGTGGGTAAATGGATTTAATTCAAGAAAATGGACAGCCTCGTTATGGGCGTTTTGAATCTGTACCGTCAACCATTCATGTACAACATTATATTTATAAAACCCCTTATGGTAAGGTCTTAAAAGGCTGGCGTAAGCAATTAAAATATAAAAAATTTAAATTCTGCGGCATTCAACATAAACATTATAGTATTGGTCTGGCCATTGCGGATATTGGCTGGGTTGGGCACGGTTTTTTCTATATTTATGATCATGAAACCCAGCAGGTAATTGAATGGAATGCAATTCAGCCTTTGGGACATAAGACCAATCTAGATGAACAGCCGCTTTTTAACCAAAGCTATTTTTCTAAATCGCCTTATCAATTTGATATTCAGCATGCCAATGGTGTGCGGTACATTCGAGTCACTAAATATGGTGAGATTCAACTGAGCGCTCGAATTTTTTGTGCTGGCACCGATATATTAAGTTTATGTACACCGACAGGAATTAATGGTTGGACCTATACTCAAAAGCAGACCACGCTGGGTGTAGAGGGGATGTTTATTAATAAACAAAACCAAATTGTACAATTTGATGAAAAGACTTTTGCATCTTTAGATGATACTTGCGGTTTTTTGCGTCCTGAAACAGCTTGGTTTTGGCTTTCATGTAATTTCTGGGATGAACAAGGCAGACGTATTGGTCTAAATTTAGCTTCTGGTGTTAATGAAAGCTTTGGTAACGAAAACTGTTTATGGATTAACGGGGTTTTATTTCCCCTGACAGATGTTCTATTTGAAAAAGTAAGTGATGAACGTTGGCAAATTAGTTCTCTAGATCAAAAGCTTAATCTACAAATCCATATTGGTTGGTGTAGATACGAAAATATTAACTTAAGAATGATTGGAAGCCAGTTCAATCAGTGGCAAGCTAAAATTAGTGGCACGATTGAACATGAAATGAATGATGTCATCACTTGTAATGAGCAATACGGTTTACTAGAACAACATTATGCAAAGTGGTAACAAGCAGGTTATAAACCTGCTTGCCAAAATGCTTCACCCGCCGCAATTGGATCATTTGTTTTCTCTAATGTTTCAATCCAAACAGGATATTGACGAATTACCGGATGCTGACTTGGGTGGAAGTCTTTTTTAAACCAGTCCAAATATTGGGTTTTCATTGCAGTTAAAGTACCATTTTTACCAAAGAACCAGGGTAAACCCTTAAGGCTCATCAAGAGTCTTTCTCTAGAACTAAAACCATCACATTTCAACATGACATTGGTGCGATAGAGCGTAAAACCAAACATCAATACTGTTGTAGCAACTAATACAAAACGACGTGTTGACTCAGGCACTTCACCTACCTGCTTCATTACGTCAAATGCAACATCTCGATGCTCCATTTCTTCAATGGCATGCCATGCAAACAGTGCTCGAACATACGGATGTGCATTTTCCAATGTTTTTTTGTTGCTATAAAATGTCTCTGCCATTAAGGCTGTTAAATGTTCGGCAGCAGCAGTCATGGCAATGTTGTATTGAGGTGAGCGTTTTTTCAGTTCAAAACGGAAAATCTTTTTCAGCGTGGCCGTGAACTGGTCAACTGGCATGCCTTGCTCTTTCATGATTTGATTCATTTTGTCATGAGCAATACCGTGCTGAGCTTCTTGTTTAATAAAGTCCACAACTCGCCTTTGTAGTTCTGGATCATCAATTTTGTCACGGAACATACGAACGCATTCGATAAAATAACGCTCTCCATCTGGAAAGGTTAAGCTGAGTGCATCAAACATACGAGTCAAAAAAGGATCATTATTAAACCAAAAGCGAGGTGCTTCGTTTAAATGAAAATCTAAATCTTTACGAACCACTGGTTCGACCTGATAAGCAACATGTGCGTTCATATTTTTATTTCTCGCATCTAACATGTTCACTAGTATGTCGCGACTGGTCGGCTTTGTTTTGACAGTTATTGCCAATTTTTATACAGTTTGCGACAAGATGGCATTAGAAAAAGGATGAGCCATGCAGGATTTCACTATTTCAAATGGTTATTTTTACCTTTGGAATACGTATTTAAAAGAAAAGGGGATGGATTGGCGGTTATTAAACTTAACTGAAGCACAAGCTCGCCAAGTTCAAAATATCTTATCTGCTTCTATCGATGCTCAATCATCTTTAACTTTTTTTCTTGAGCTTTTAGAGCTGACCGAATCTCGACTACAAGTTTCCAATTTAGCTTTGGAAATGGCGACCTGTATTACACCTGCCAATTTTGGTGTGTTGGGTTATATGGCATCCCGAAGTGATAGCCTTGCGCAGGTGCTCGAATATGTCATGAAGTTTCATCGTCTGGTGATTGATGGTGAACAAGTTGTGCCTATGCAAGTTGAACAAGACGCTTCTAAAATTCGTTTATATTGGCCGTTGGTTGATGACAGTAACATCATACTTTGTGAATTGACCTTAGCGGCTATGGTACAGCTTGCCAAACAAATTGCGCCATTACATGATTTTCTTTTGCAACAAGTTGAGTTCGTGCACCGCGCACGTGGCCCATTAGTGCACTATCAGCGTTTCTTCCAATGCAAATTATCATTTGAAAAACCCTACTATGCATTAACTTTTGCAAGTGAGGGGCTAAGTATTCGTCCACAAGATGCAGACCCGACTTTAATGCAACTTTTGGTAAAACAGGCAGAAGAGGCGTTAGCTCAGCGTAAAATACATACAGATTTAGCTCAGCAAATCCATTGGATCGTACATGAATATTTTAAGCAAAGGCAGCAAGCCCCTAAAATAGAAGATATTGCCATCGAGTTGAATATTTCAGTGCGAAGCTTGCAGCGTCAGCTACAGTCATTAAACACTTCATTTAAATTAATTTTAGATGCAGAGCGCATGAGACGTTGTGAAATATTACTCAACCAAAATGCAAGCCTAACTTTAATTGCTGAACAATTGGGATATTCGGACCAGTCGGCACTTGCACGGGCCCATAAAAATTTGACAGGACAAACCTTACTCACAAGAAAAAGACAATTACAGCTAACCCATAAAAATGCAGTGAAATAGTCTTTTTATGGCGGTTTTCTATTTAGATGACGATCTAATAATGATTCGAAAATAGGAAGCTTTGATCATTGAGAAAAGTTTCAAAATATTGATAAATGTACGCCATGGGTTGTATGAATCATACAATCGAATATCGCCATAACGTTAGAGCTGTTCAATGGACAAAAAATAGCGTTAAAATGCGATGTTCTTGTATTTCTACAAACAACTCCTCAATTTTAAATAATTCAAGGAAAGCACAACCCTATGTCACGTCTTGCCACCCGTTTTGAAAAGCTTAAGTCCCAACAACGTAAAGCGCTTGTATCTTATGTTATGGCGGGTGATCCACAACCGCAAGTAACAGTTCCGTTACTGCATAAAATGGTTGCGGCAGGAGTAGATGTCATTGAGCTTGGTTTACCATTTTCAGATCCAATGGCTGATGGTCCGGTAATTGCGCTTGCCGCTGAACGTGCACTTGCAGCAGGGACTAACACATTAGATGCTCTTAATATGGTAAAGGAGTTCCGTGAACAGGATCAGGATACACCTGTTGTTTTAATGGGTTATTTAAATCCGGTTGAAGTGATTGGTTATGAGAAATTTATTTCTCACGCGAAACAGTGTGGTGTAGATGGCCTATTGCTGGTGGATTTACCGCCCGAAGAGTCAAAAGAGTTTGGTGCTGTGTTGAAGCAACATGACATGGATCAAATCTTCTTGCTCGCGCCAACTTCTACAGACCAACGCATTCAACATGTGGCAAATCAGGCAAGTGGATTTATCTACTATGTTTCACTCAAGGGTGTAACGGGAGCCGCAACACTAGATACGGCAGAAGCTGCTGCACGTATTCAGAAAATCAAAAATGCCACTGATATTCCAGTTGGTGTTGGTTTTGGTATTAGTGATGCCGCTTCAGCAAAAGCAATGGGTAGTGTTGCTGATGCTGTGATTGTGGGTAGTGCTTTCGTTAAAAATTTTGCAACGTTGGCAGCGGATGACGCTGTTGAACAGACGGTGAATAAAGTCAAGGAGCTTCGAGCAGCGCTCGATGAGTTAGTATGAATCAAGAAGTGAAATCAGGGAAAGTTCTTAACCCTGCGACCCCATGGACACAACGTCCGGTTCCAGGTATTGAAGTCGCAAATGAGCAACAAATTCTCAAAGCAACATTTACTGAGCCAACGATTGAATGCCCTGAATGTCATGCTCTCGTGACACGTACAGCAATCTCTTTTAATGCGTATGTTTGCCCGCAGTGTGATGAACACTTACGAATGAAAGCTCGTGATCGTTTGAACTGGTTCTTCGACAATGTAGTAGCAGAATTAGGACAAGAGTTTAGCGCGAAAGACCCGTTAAAGTTTGTCGACACCAAGCCATATCCAGATCGTATGCGTGAAGCACAAAGCAAAACTGGTGAAACAGAAGCTTTAATTGCAATGCAAGGCAATTTAAATGGCGTTGATTTGATTGCATGTGCTTTTGAGTTCGACTTTATGGGCGGCTCTATGGGTACTGTAGTGGGCGACCGTTTTGTTCAGGCTGCCGAACTTGCTATTGCAAAACGTCAACCATTAGTCTGTTTCGCAGCTTCTGGTGGCGCACGTATGCAAGAAGGCATGTTGTCACTTATGCAAATGGCGCGTACTTCAGCGGCGATCCAAAGATTAAAAGATGCAGGCTTACCTTATATCGTGGTGTTAACACATCCGGTGTATGGTGGTGTAACAGCTTCTTTAGCAATGTTGGGTGATATTCATATTGCTGAACCTAAAGCCATGATCGGCTTTGCGGGTAAACGTGTAATTGAACAAACTGTACGTGAAACATTGGAAGAACCATTCCAACGTGCAGAATATTTGCTTGATCATGGTGTAATCGATCAGATTGTTCATCGTCATGCTTTACGTGATACTGTATCTCGACTTGTATCGAAATTGATGAACTTACCTTGAATCAACAAGCTCCACTTTCAATAGACTCTTTAGATACATGGCTCAATTATTGGAGCCATGTTCACGTTACAGGGATAGATCTTGGTCTGGAACGTGTAATTCCTGTTGCAGAAAAGCTCGGTGTAACTCAGCCTACTGCTAAAGTTTTTACAGTAGCCGGAACGAATGGTAAGGGCTCAACGACAACCACACTAGCTGCTATATTAAATCAGCAGGGTTATAAAGTTGGGTTATATCAGTCACCCCATATCTATCGCTTTAATGAACGAGTCAAATTAGGTGGAGTCGAAGTCGATGATCGAAGTCTGATTGATGCTTTTGTTCAAGTCGATCAGGCTCGTCGCGATTGTGATTTAAGCTTATCTTTTTTTGAAGCAACCACTTTGGCTGCTTTTGTCATTTTTAAACAACAGCAATGCGATGTATGGGTGCTCGAAGTTGGTTTGGGCGGACGCTTAGATGTTGTTAATGTAATTGATCCTAACGTTGCGGTTATTACTAATATTGGCCTAGATCATACTGATTGGTTAGGCGATACCATTGAAAAAATTGCTTTTGAAAAAGCAGGAATTATTCGTCCACAAATTCCGGTTGTCTTTGCTGGCGAACAACTTTTACCTCAAGCAATTCAAGATAAAGCAGAAAGTACGCAAGCAATTTTATATACCGTTAATCGTGATTATTTTTATAAACTCGCCGATGATGGACAAAACTGGTACTTTGCCTCAGAAGGAACCACTTTAAAGCTTCCTTTAGGTCGTTTAGCCATCGAAAATATTGCGGGGGCGGTTGCAGCCATTTTAAATAGCGGACTTGAAATTTCTCAGTCTGCTTTAGAAAAAGGTATTCAAGCTGCACGCTTAGCAGGACGTTTTGAACAGCGCCAAGTGGAAGGCAAAACAGTAATTTTTGATGCCGGACACAATCCACATGGTGTTGAATTTTTGTTAAAGCAATTGCGAAATTTCTTAGAATACAATAAACAGTACACAGAAGTTGTCGCAGTATTTTCAATGCTGGCAGATAAAGATATAAAATCAGTAGTCGATTTATTGAAACCTACTGTTTTACATTGGAAAATTGCTGAATTGAATGTGCCGCGTGCTGCATCGATTCAGCAGCTCACTGAGGCCTTGCAAGGTCAGACAGTACAACAATATGGCAATATCAAAGAGGCATTTAAATCAGCGCTTGAGCAAACAAATAACAATCAGCTGATTTTGGCCTGTGGTTCGTTTCATACTTTAGAAGCGATTTGGGAGTATTTGGAAGAATGTCAATGAATAACAAACAACGCTGGATGGGTGGTGTTGTTTTACTGGGTGGTGGTGTTTTATTGGCAGCATTACTTCTAAAAGGAAATGAGGAAATAAAACAGGTTGAAGTTCAATCACCTGCATCCACATCACCAAAAACTCAAACTAAGCCAAAGCAAGCAACCGAAGGACAAATGGTACAACTACAACCTCTAGCGGTTGATGTTGAAACAGAAAAGCGTTTGCTAGAAGAACAGCGCCGTTCGCGTGAAAAAGCTGTTGCAGAACAGGAAGCACGTGCAGCAGAGTTTTTAGCAATGCAACAGCAAGCTGAAGCCGACGCTGCTCGTAAAGCAGCGGCAGAGTACGCTGCGATTAATGCGCGCCGTACAGCAGCTCAAGAAAGTTCAGATAATATTCCACCAGAGTTAGTGGGTGAGGCGAAAGCTAAAAACCAGCAAGCCAATGTAGCGAATAAAACAACTGATACTTCAAAAATAGATGCAGATAAAAAAGCAGCCGAAGCAAAACGACAAGCAGAAGCAGCCAAAAAAGCAGCTGAAGCAAAACGCCAAGCAGAAGCTGACAAGAAAGCAGCTGAAGCAAAACGTCAAGCAGAAGCTGACAAGAAAACAACTGAAGCAAAACGTCAGGCAGAAGCCGATAAGAAAGCAGCTGAAACAAAACGCCAAGCGGAAGCTGATAAGAAAGCAGCTGAAGCAAAACGTCAAGCAGAAGCTGATAAGAAAGCGTCAGATGCTAAACGCAAAGCCGAAGCTGATAAAAAAGCTGATGCTGAAAAAGCACGTGAACTGCTGGAAAATGGTGATAAAAAGTGGATGGTGCAAGTTGCATTGGCTGCTAACCAAGCAAATGCAGATTCAGTTGTTTCTAAATTACGAGCTAAAGGCTACAAGGTAACTACGAGCCAAACCAGCAAAGGAATCCGTATTATGGTTGGACCAGCGAAAGACCGTGATACAGCAGATGCAGCTCGTAAGAAAATTACTTCTGATTCAAGTTTAAATATGAAATCGGCTTGGGTCATTGACTGGGTACCGCTTGATCAGCGATAACGGCTGATCATCCCCTAAATCAAATCAGGAACACTTCAAAGGCTTTATTCTTGTGAGGAGTGTTCCATTCAATAGGGGATCTTGAAGATGAATACAACGATCAAAATATTAGAACAATTTGTTTTTGCACAAGATTCGGTGATTAGCGCACTGTCTGGAGTCGCTTGTGTGGGGGATGATGTTTACTTTGTTGGTGATAATCTCCCTTATTTATTAAGAATCAATCGAGCCCAGAACATGGCCGATGCAACGGTCTTTGAAAAAATTCCGTTATTTGAACCTTCAGAGCAAATACCGCTAAGTGCATTAAGCAAAGAACAGAAGCCTGATTTTGAAGCTTTAACCTCCATAAGTTGGAACGGACAATCACAGCTTTTGGTGATGGGCTCGGGTTCTACAGAAAATCGAAAACGAGCATTACTCTATAACCCCTCCAATGATCAGGTCAGAACTTTCTTGGATGCGGTTGATTATGATTTTTTGCAGCATCAGGTTGAATTAACAGGCGGGGCTGATCTCAATATAGAAGCCGTATGTTCAGACCATCGTTATCTCTATATCTTTCAACGTGGTAACATAAATCTCTATCATGGGGTTTTAGTCTTTGATTTAAACAAAATTCAAGCAGGAAAATCCTTAGCAAATGCATTTATACATTCGCTCAAACTGAGCTTAGCTGAGCTTGATGGTTCAGCAAGTGGTATTTCAGATGCTTGTTTTTTAGTGGATAAAAATTTGATTGTTGCTACAGCTACGGTCGAACAAACACTCAATACCTATGATGACGGTGCTGTCTTAGGAAGTTTTATCTTGGTGTTTTCGCCTGAGGGTAAAGCTTTAGCGGCTCATTTGATTCAAGATACGAACGGACAGACGCTGCCAATCAAGGTTGAAGGGATTACTTGGTTTGAGTCGAGATCTGATGGCGAAGTATTTTTATTAGTGACAGACAGTGATGGTGGTGATTCTGAAATTTTGAAGGTATTACTTAGCAACGCCACTTTGGGAAAATCATAAAGTTAAATCATATTTTTGATAATCATCTATCTTTACATGTATCTTTTTCGATGTAATTGATAATAATAAAAACAATAAATAAGTTGGTGATTGAGCCAACTTATTTGCCTAATAATCGTGTTTGCATACAAAAGCAATCCAGTCTTTAACTGCTAGAATTCGACAGTTGCTGTTGAGTCCATTTAACATTTTCAGGTGTAAATAGGCGGTCAATGTTCTTCCAGATAATATGATAGCCATAACCGCCTTGTTTCATTTCTTTAACCGCATCATCAATTGCCCAATTCTCAAAAATAATTCGATACATGGCAACACTAGCTCCTGTACGGTCTGAACCATGGTAGCAGTGCAATAGAACACGTTGATTATTCTGCTTGGCAATCTTAATTTGTTGCATGACTTCTAATAGATCTTGTCGGTCGATTGCCCATGTATTGATAGGAATATGTGCAAGGTTAAAATTTTCATTTTTAAAAACTAAATCATCTGAGGCTCTAGCTCTTAAATTAATAATGGTACTTATTTGATGACGTTTTAGCTCGGGAACCATCGTTGCATCGGGTTGTTCACTGCGAAAAACAGTATCACTAATCTGATAAAAGTTATGGGTCTCAGAGACTAAGGTCCCCCAGTCTTGGGGGCGATGCTCATGGGCAATACTTTCATGCTGCATACATCCCTGTAAATTTATACAGATGACAAGTGTAATGAGCGATAATTTTTTCATGTTTGGTACCGGTTAAGCTCATAAGGATCATGAGCACAAATTATTTCAATCGTTGGCTCATGTTGAGCTAAATGCTGTAAGCGTTTGAGATTAACAAGACGTTTCTCATTATCTTCTGCAAATGTTTTTTCCAGCAAACTAAGTGATCTTAATTTATTTTTAGGGTTTAACTCTAGATGTGAATAGTATGCATCTCCACAAAATAATAACCATCGATTTTGCTGCTTTATGGCAATGCCACAATGACCAGCTGAATGCCCTAATAGAGGCACCATTAAAATCTCATCTTGAAACAGAGGAAAGCCTTTTACTTTTTCAAGGTTAAACCATGCTTCGCCTTGCTGATATTCAATAAAGTTCCAGTAGCGATGATCTTTATATTGATTGGTTCTATAGCGAAGTTTTCCCTTAAAATTTGGAAGTTGGGCTGCATTATATTCTGCTGCTAAAACATGGACAGTGGCATGGGGGAAATCTGAAATTCCACCTGCATGATCAAAATCAAGATGAGTAACAAAGATGTGCTGTACATCCTTAGGATTAAACCCAAGCTTTTGGATTTGCTGGATGGCACTAAACTCAAGGTTAGTCTCAATTTTACCTAAACGTTGAACTAATGAACCTAGTCGCTGCTTCATGTGAAGGTAATCTTGCAATCCAAAACCTGTATCAATAAGTACAAGGCCGCGATCGGTTTCAACCAGAAGGCAATGGCAGACGACTTCAGCCCGGAAGCCTTTTTGTCCAAAGAGTGGGGCACAAACTGGGCACATGCTGCCGCACTTTAAATGATGGATTTTATAGATCATGATTTTTATTTTTTATACCGAATCGCTTCGAGTTATAACTGATCTGGGCAGTAAAAACCATGTGTATTCAATACATAAATAAAAAGCCATCACGTTGGATGACTTTTTAGGATGAGGATATTTACTTATTCCCCTTAGGATTTTTGAGGCTTACTATGCGCTTGGCTTATTTAAAGTTTATTGATGTTACCTATGTGCTTTGCTTGTCATGAACTTTTCAAATGTTTACCTACGCATTTCGCTTGTCTTGTAGCGAACTTTTCAAATGCTTGCCTACGCGCTACGCTTGTCTTGCGTTCGGAGCGAGCATTGCTCGCTTTATCCTCACTCAGGCTGTGGTGTTAAGCGTAAATAAGGTTTAACCGCTGTATAGCCTTTAGGGAAGCGCTGTTTAATTTCTTCTTCATCTTTAAGTGAAGGAACAATAACGACATCTTCACCTTGCTGCCAGTTCGCAGGCGTAGCGACTTTATGCTTGTCAGTTAATTGTAATGAGTCAATAACACGTAAGACTTCATTAAAATTTCGGCCTGTTGAAGCAGGGTAGGTAATGATTAAGCGAACTTTTTTATTAGGGTCAATAATCACTAAAGAACGCACTGTGAGCGTTTCACTGGCATTTGGATGAATGAAATCATATAGCTCAGATACTTTACGGTCTTTATCTGCAATAATTGGAAAATTTACAGTGGTATTTTGTGTTTCGTTAATGTCATTGATCCAACCCTTATGAGACTCTACATCATCTACTGACAGAGCAATCGCTTTAACATTACGTTTTTCAAATTCATCTTTTAATTTTGCTGTGTAACCTAACTCTGTTGTACATACGGGCGTATAGTCGGCTGGATGTGAAAATAAAATTCCCCAACTATCCCCTAGAAAATCATAAAAATTAATTGTGCCTTCACTCGATTCTTGTTGAAAATCGGGGGCTGTATCTCCTAATCGCAGTGTCATGGTCTTTCCTCAATTGGTCATAATTTGTTATTCGATCCAATGAATATGCAGCATTATCTTTATGATTAAAATTATTGTTTTTGTATTTTATTATGAGTTTTTTATATAAGTGTAAATATATATGACTAAAACTCACTATTTTATGTGCTTAATCAATGTAACTTTAAGGTAAATTTGCTAAATTAGATTTCTCGGAAGTTATGCTTAATAGATGAGCGTTAATGTTACGTTTTTAGGTGCAAGGCACATTACGGGGGACTAGGTGAATGATAAAACCATTCGTCTAACTATCAGATTTTTTTTAGGGGTTTTGTGCAAAACCCTTGTACTTCAAATTTCTGGCACCATAATAAACGACTGAGAAAAAGTTTATTCATTTGACCAAGCAAGATTTAGAGAGTTTATCCATGTTGGCAAGTCTGATCGGAGGTATCTTCGGTACAAAAAATGAGCGTGAACTCAAACGCATGCGCAAAATTGTTGAGCAAATCAATGCGCTCGAGCCGACGATATCAGCTTTAAGCGATGCAGACTTATCTGCAAAAACTCCAGAATTCAAACAACGTTATAATAATGGCGAAAGTTTAGATAAATTACTTCCAGAAGCGTTTGCAGTGTGTCGTGAAGCTGCCAAACGTGTAATGGGCATGCGTCACTATGACGTTCAGCTTATTGGTGGTATTACCTTACATGAAGGTAAGATTGCCGAAATGCGTACCGGTGAAGGTAAAACCCTGATGGGTACTTTGGCGTGTTATTTAAACGCATTAAGTGGCGAAGGCGTTCATGTCATTACTGTGAACGATTATTTAGCACAGCGTGATGCTGAGTTGAACCGCCCATTATTTGAATTTTTGGGTTTATCAATTGGTACCATTTATTCAATGCAAGGTCCATCAGAAAAAGCGGAAGCTTATCTTTCTGATATTACTTACGGTACCAATAACGAATTCGGTTTTGACTACTTACGTGACAACATGGTGTTTTCTTTAGCAGAAAAGAAACAGCGTGGCTTGCACTATGCCATTATCGATGAAGTTGACTCAATCTTGATTGATGAAGCACGTACACCATTAATTATTTCTGGTCAAAGTGAAGACTCTTCGCATCTTTATGCTGCAATTAACACAATTCCACCTAGATTACGTCCGCAAAAAGAAGAAAAAGTCGCAGATGGCGGGCATTTCTGGATTGATGAAAAGCAGCGTTCAGTTGAAATGACCGAAATTGGTTATGAAACTGTTGAGCAAGAGCTTATTCAGATGGGCTTGTTAGCCGAAGGTGAAAGCTTATATTCAGCAACGAATTTAAGTCTTGTTCATCATGTGTCTGCCGCTATTCGTGCACATTTCTTATTCCAACGCGATGTTCACTATATTATTCACGATGGTGAAGTGGTTATTGTTGATGAACATACTGGCCGTACAATGCCAGGTCGTCGTTGGTCAGAAGGTTTGCATCAAGCTGTTGAGGCAAAAGAAGGTTTGGAAATTCAGCCTGAAAACCAGACTTTAGCAACCACAACATTCCAGAACTATTTCCGTCTATATAAAAAGCTTTCAGGTATGACAGGTACTGCTGATACTGAAGCTGCGGAAATGAAAGAAATTTATGGCCTTGATGTTGTGATTATTCCAACTCACCGCCCAATGGTACGTAATGACCAAAACGACTTAATTTATTTAAACCGTAATGGTAAATATGAAGCGATTATTCAAGAAATTATGAATATTCGCCAACAAGGTGTTGCACCGATTCTTATTGGTACGGCAACCATTGAAGCCAGTGAAATTTTATCTTCTAAGTTAATGCAAGCTGGTATTCACCATGAAGTGTTGAATGCAAAACAACATGAGCGTGAAGCTGACATTATTGCTCAGGCAGGTAGCCCCAATGCGGTAACGATTGCAACCAACATGGCTGGTCGTGGTACTGACATTATCTTGGGTGGTAACTGGAAAGCAAAACTTGCCAAACTTGAAAACCCTACTGCTGAAGATGAAGCACATCTGAAAGCACAATGGGAACAAGATCATGAAGATGTATTGAAATCAGGTGGTTTGCATATCATTGGTTCTGAACGCCATGAATCACGTCGTATTGATAACCAGTTACGTGGTCGTGCGGGCCGTCAGGGTGACCCTGGTGTTTCTCGTTTCTATTTATCTCTTGAAGATGACCTTATGCGTATTTTCGCAGGCGACCGTGTCGTTGGCATGATGCGTGCGATGGGTTTAAAAGAAGACGAAGCGATTGAACATAAAATGGTGAGTCGTTCAATTGAGAACGCTCAGCGTAAAGTTGAAGCACGTAACTTTGATATTCGTAAAAACTTATTGAAATACGATGATGTGAATAATGAACAACGTAAGATCATTTATTCACAACGTGATGAAGTGCTAGCTGAAAATACTTTAAAAGAATACGTTGAAGAAATGCATCATGAAGTGATGAAAGGCGTGATTGCGAACTTTATTCCACCAGAGTCAATTCATGATCAGTGGGATGTTGAAGGTTTAGAGAATGCTTTACGTATTGATTTAGGTATTGAGCTACCAATTCAAGAATGGTTAGATCAAGATCGCCGTCTAGATGAAGAAGGTTTAGTTGAGCGAATCAGTGATGAGGTGATTGAACGTTATCGTCAACGACGTGTTCAAATGGGTGACGAATCAGCAGCAATGCTTGAACGTCATTTCGTTTTAAACTCTCTTGACCGCCATTGGAAAGATCACTTAGCTGCAATGGATTATTTGCGTCAAGGTATTCACTTACGTGGCTATGCGCAAAAGAACCCTGAACAGGAATACAAGAAAGAAGCTTTCAACCTGTTTGTAAATATGTTGAGCATTATTAAAACTGATGTTGTGACTGATTTGTCTCGCGTTCATATCCCAACACCAGAAGAACTTGCAGAAATGGAAGCTCAACAGCAGCAGCAAGCTGAATCGATGAAGCTTTCTTTTGAACATGATGATGTAGATGGTTTAACGGGTGAAGTTACACTTTCTCAAGAAACCATGAACGAGTCTGACGATCAGCAAGCTTTCCCTGTTCCAGAAAGCCGTAATGCGCCATGTCCATGTGGTTCAGGACTAAAATATAAACAATGTCACGGTAAGATCTAATCTGCCTGCACAAAAAAGCAGAACAATTGTTCTGCTTTTTTTACGTTTGTAGTAAGCCTGTGAATAATGTTTGCAGTTTTAAGCATTAAATGCTATTTACTTCTCATCCAGAGTGTATGTTGGAAAGACAATGAAAAAAGTATTACAACCTTTATTTTTAACTGTTCTTGCTGTGCCTAGTTTTGTTTTCGCAGCAGAAACAGCTTCGGCTCCTCAAACGACAACGGTTGATAAAGTCCTTGCAGCAAAAGGGCCAACTTCGGCTCAGGCTGTAGTGAAGCAAGAAAATACAACAGTGATTAGTCCACGTACAGGCATTCGCTATACGTTGGGTAACACAAATAATCGCCCAATTATTTTACAAACTACTGCGATTGCTCCGGCAAACTCAGCAAATATTAATCGTATTGTGGCAGCTAATCCTGCTTTATCTACGAAGAGCCAAGAAAAAGCAAAAGTGGCTTTAATTGGGGAAGCAGCAGTGGCAGGCCCAGCGGCAGTTGCAGCAAGCAATATGAGTGCACCTGCGAATCCAGCAACGATCAATTAAGTTGTATCTGTAAAAAAAGCCGGTCAATGATGAACCGGCTTTTTTTATATAAGAATTTCTAATTTTAGATCTGATTATTCACATCATCATTTTTTGTTTCACGAATGAATAAGAAAGCGATGAGTGATAAAAGTGATGCCGCAGTAAGATAATAACCAACTGCATATAAACCATAGGTTTCAGCAAGTTTAGTGGCAATGAGTGGAGCAAATGATGCACCAAAAATGCCTGCCAAGTTAAACGTTAACGCTGAACCTGTATAACGAACTGAAATTGGGAAAAGTTCAGAAAGAACTGTACCAATCGGACCATAAGTCAATCCCATAATCGCCAAGCCTGTACATAAGAAAAGGAAGACAATTAATGTATTTCCTGACTCTAACATACTAGAGAAGAACAAACCGAAAATAGCAGCAGCAATACAAACACCAATCGAAGTGGCTTTACGTCCAAATTTTTCTGCAAAAATAGCCGATAATGGAATAAACGCAGCAAAGCATAGTGTGGCAAAGAGTTGAAGTTCCAAGAACTCACCGCGTGCATAGCCTAATTTGGTGGTTGCCCAGTTTAAGGCAAATACGGTGGTAAGATAAAACACGACAAACGTACAGATTGCTGCAATCGTACCAAGTACAAGTTTGCCTGTATGTTTAGTTAAGACTTCTTTAAATGGAATATTGACTTCTTTTTGCTTATCCAAGACCTTTTGAAATGCTGGAGTCTCATGGAGTTTTAAACGGATATATAAGCCAACAATCACTAATACAGCACTTGCAATAAACGGAATACGCCAGCCCCATTGCATGAATTCCTGCTCAGGAATGACTGCACCCAATAATAAAAATGAACCTGTTGCCAAAATAAAGCCAATTGGAGCGCCGAGCTGTGGGAACATGCCATACCAAGCTCTTTTACCTTCTGGGGCATTTTCGGTCGCGAGTAATACTGCACCACTCCATTCACCACCCAACCCCAAACCTTGCCCTAGACGACATAGAGCCAATAGTAAAGGCGCGGCAAGACCAATTTGTGCATAGGTTGGAAGTAAACCAATACATACAGTTGAAACGCCCATGGTCAGTAAAGCTGCAACTAGGGTGGCTTTACGACCAATACGGTCTCCTAAATGACCGAATAACGCTGCACCGATAGGGCGAGCAATAAAGGCAATGGCGAAGGTTGCTAAAGATTGTAAGACTGCGGCACTACCACTACTAGCAGGGAAAAACAGGTGAGGAAAGATAATTACGGCAGCTGTTGCATAGATATAAAAGTCGAAGAACTCAATGGTTGTACCGACTAAGCTTGCAAACAAAACCCGCGCTTTTGAATTAGTGGCTACTGCCGGAGCAGCAGTCGCAGAAGTTGACTCCATATAAGACCTTATATCAGTTAAAATTTATTTTTGGTTTACTATTCTTTTTAAAGACGTATTTTTCTCAAAGAATAGCGTGAAAGAACATCATCCATGACTCTTTCAGGATCACTGAATAAGAGTGAAAAATGAACTAAACAATGTACCAATAGATAGCAAGAAAATGTGCTCCTGCACCTAAAAGCACAAAAATGTGCCAGATCGCATGGGTATATCTTACCTTTTTTAACGCGTAAAACAATGCTCCAACCGTATAAGCTAATCCGCCAATGATCAAGAAAATCAATGCGTCTTTACTTAAATAAGTGCGCATATCATCCATGACGAACACGGCAAGCCATCCCATTAATATATAGGCAAGCAAAGAAATTTTTTGAAAGCGATGAATAAAAACTAACTTGAAAAGTGTACCAATTGCAGCAATGCTCCATAGAGCAATCAGCAGAATATGAGCTTTTGTAGTAGGTATAGCGATGCTTAAGAAAGGGGTATAGGTCCCAGCAATTAAATAATAAATAGCAGTGTGGTCTAGTTTCTTATACCAGTAACGTAGATTTTGTGTTTGAGCAAAGTGATAGAGTGTAGAGCTGGTGAAAACCAGAATCAGACTAAATGAGTATACCCATAAACCAATCCACTGAGCAGTTGAAAGATAAGATCCCTTCATAATTAAAAAGATAGAAGCAATAACAGCCATAATGACACCAGCTCCATGGCTGTAGGCGTTAAATAGCTCTTCTTTAGGATCGTAAGTTTCCAGTACAGATTTACTCATAAGTTTAATTTTTTTGATTAAAAATACGAATGTATAGAAATACAAAACAGTCGTAAAGTTATTTTATTTTTAATCCTAGACCCTTTAAACTTCTATTTCATATGAGTCTTCATTTTTAGGTATATCCGTGTCGGTTTTTTCCTTTGAGCAAGAACAGCAATTCTTCCATGAAATTAAGCAAATGCTTGATCAACAAACTTTTGAGCGTTTGATTTTGAGCCAATATAAGGGAGATTTGGAACAACTGGAAAAAATCACTTTCCGTATTGTTGAGTTACATGGGCAAAAACAGCTTTCAGCTTTATATCACCATACTACTCAGGATATGACCAAAAACTATTCATTTGAAGAGGGCTTACAGCAGATTGAGCAATTAATCATACAGTGTAAGCAAGCGAATTTATTTTCGGCTACTCAAGAAATTCAACTCAAAAAGAATAAGAAAAAAGCCATGTTAAATATGGGTAAAAAACAGGCGGCAAATGCGACGCAAATGGTTCAGACACATGATCGTGAGAAGCAACGCTATGTACAGCAGGGCAATGCATTTCTAAAGGAGCTTGGTATTACCGATGAAAAAGGCCAAATCATTCCAAGCATGGCGCGTAAATGGAAACAGATTAATAAATTTATAGAAATTTTTGCGAGTGCTTATGAGCAAATTGATGCATCTCAGCAAGAACTACGGATTGTAGATTTTGGCTCAGGTAAAGGTTATTTAACTTTTGCGTTATATGACTATTTGCAAGAACAGCAGAAAACACCTCTAATTACAGGTGTTGAATTACGCCCGAATCTGGTTGAGTTCTGCCAAAAAGTTGCAGACAAAGTTGATTTTAATCATTTAGATTTTTTTGAAGGTGATGTACGTAGTTATCAACCGGAAAAACTTGATGTCATGATTGCCTTGCATGCTTGTGACGTTGCGACCGATTTTGCGATTCATACAGGCATTCGTTTAAATGCTTCTATGATTATGTGCGCGCCGTGTTGTCATAAAGAATTACGTCCACAATTACATAGTCCAGAAGTTTTACAGCCAATGCTGCAATTCGGCATTCATGCAGGACAACAAGCCGAAATGTTGACTGATACATTACGTGCATTGCTTTTAAAGGCATATGGCTATGAAACTAAAGTTTTTGAGTTTGTGTCGCTTGAACATACCAGTAAAAATAAAATGATTTTGGCGACGAAACGTAAAAATGTTACTCAGCCTGATGCCAAGATTATGGCTCAAATTCAAGCTTTGAAAGAAATGTACGGCATTCAAAAACATACTCTAGAATTGTTATTACAAGACCAGTTGCCTATCGAAAATATTGGCTGTAAATGCTAAGCAGGTGAATAGATGTTTAGAATTATAGCGGGTGATTGGGAGCAGTTTGGACAAGATGCCAAGCTCATTCGTGAGCAGGTTTTTATTCAAGAGCAGGGAATTTTCCCTGAAGATGAATGGGATGATCTGGATGCCACAGTTCTGCACTTTATGGTGTATGACAGCGATCAGCCGATTGCCACAGCACGCTTGTTGTCGCAGCATAGCGTAGGACGGGTAGCTGTTTTAGTACCTTATCGCAAGCGAGGGATCGGCAAAATTTTAATGCAGCATATTATTGAGTATGCACGTCAGCAAGAATTACCTTATCTAAAGCTTTCAGCTCAAACTTATGTGACCGCGTTTTATGAAGCATTGGGCTTTGTCGTTCAAGGCGAGGAATATCTAGATTGTGGCATCCCACATATTGATATGATTTTAGAGTTAAGTTGAGACTTCTTTTTAGAAATCTCAACTTATGTTTACTTCATTGCATTCCAGCTTTCAATTGCTTGTAGACCTGTTTCTAAACCGACTTCATAGCTATAGCGAAGCTTTTTCGGATTAGTGCTTAAACGGCCCGCCATATTTTTAAGTGGCGGTGGACAAATTTCTAAAATTTGCTGGTCTGGGTTAGGACCACGGACAAAATCGACCGAAGCGTTATAGCGAGCACAACGGCTACGTAAGCTGTTTGCAAAACTATAATGATGTTTAAACGCATATTTCGCGAGGAATTGATCACCGCGACTACTGGCCTTAAAGTAGTTTTTCGGGCGAGTGCGTAAAACTAAGAGTTTTTTGACGTCACTTTGCTGAGCCGTCCAGCGAACGGGTAGTGCATCCGCAACACCGCCATCAAAATAAGGTTCACCCATAATTTCAACAGGATGACGTGTTAAAACTGGAATCGAGCTAGATGCACGAAGTGCATTTAACAAGTTGTCTTTACCTGCACGAAGATATTCAGCATGCCCAGTTTTGGCATGCGTCAATACCATATAAAAATCAGGATTTTTAGCAAACAGACTTTGCTGATCAAGCGGATGCTCTTGCTCGCCAATCTCCCACATCCATTTTAAATCAAGTAAATCGCCACCTTTAAAAAAGCGTTTGTAATCGATAAATTCAGGACGTAGTGAGTGATCAATATAAAATGTTAACGTGCGGCCTTGTTGACCTGCTAAGTAGTTTGCAACGTTGGTTGAGCCAGATGACACGCCAACATATAAATCGAAAGGATTGAACTGTTGTTGTAAAAATGCGTCAAGTACACCACTGGTAAAGGCACCACGCATGCCTCCACCCTCTACAACAAGTGCATTACGGGAAAAATCTGTCATTTGATATCTAATTACTGAGTTGAGTTCTGATGTTCTTTCATATCCATTTCAGACATGTTGTTACTATGTTGAGCGTGTTGCTCTGTGGAATTTTCAGCTTTTTGCTGCATTTGCTCTTGTTGTGCTTTGCGCTGAGCTCCTGGCATATAGTCAGGTTCATTACTCATCGCTAAATAGAAAAAGCCAAGGAAAATCGCACTCAAAACACCAACGATCAGAACAAATTTCCAGCCTAAAGCTGCTGACTCGGAAGAATTTTTATCGGACATAAGGATTTCTCGAATGTGCTGTAGAAGCACAAAAATGAAGTCTATTTATAGCATATTTAGGCGTGAGGCTGAAATCTTAAAGGTCATAAAGAAAAACCCATATAAATAAAATATATTTATATGGGTAAGGTTTATGCAGTTTTTAAATATTCGTTAAACCTAAGTTATTGAATATTTTGTTTCTGCTCAGCTTTAGTTTTTAGTAATACTGGCGGTGTAAAACGTTCGCCATATTTGGCAGCCAATTCTTCAGCTCGCTTCTGTGCTTTCTCGATACCATATTGGTTGAGGAACTGGATTGCACCTCCGGTCCACGGAGCGTAACCAATTCCAAATATAGAACCAACATTGGCATCAATCACCGACTCCAATACGCCTTCTTCATAACAGCGTAGAGTGTCTAAAGCCTGTACAAACAAAATGCGATCAATCATATCTTGCTCAGAAATATCATGATCTTTTTGCCAGCGATTTAAGCCTTCCCAAAGGTGCTTTTTACCATTTTCAGGATAGTCATAGAAACCTGCACCCGCTGCTTTACCTTTACGGTTCAATTCATGAATCATGGTATGAACCACTTCATCTACAGGCGTTTTAGGTAAATCTTTACCTTCAGCTTGTAATGCTTTACGTGCTTCACTGGCAACATGTTCGGTTAAGGTTAGAGATACTTCATCTTGAATAGCGAGAGGACCTATAGGCATGCCTGCCTTAAGTGCTGCCATTTCAATACGCGCTGGGTGGACACCTTCAGCAAGTAGACGCATACCTTCTTGAATGAAAGTACCAAATACACGACTGGTAAAGAAGCCACGGCTATCATTTACAACAATCGGGGTTTTTCCAATTTGTTGTACAAAGTCGTAGGCTTTAGCAAGTGTGTCGCTTGAAGTGTTTTTCCCTTTAATAATCTCAACCAACTGCATTTTGTCGACTGGGCTAAAGAAATGTAGTCCAATAAACTTCTGGGCATCTTTACTCGCCGTTGCCAAACCTGTGATTGGTAGGGTGGAGGTATTCGATGCAAAGATTCCACCTCCAACTAAATATTGTTCAGCTTCTTGAGTGACTTTGGCTTTGAGCTCTTGGTTTTCAAATACGGCTTCAATAATTAAGTCACAACCTTGGAGGTCTTCCGCTGAAGCTGTAGCCGTAATCAGAGATAAAACCTGATCACGTTTTTCTGCGGTCATACGACCTTGAGAAACACGTTTATCAAGAAGCTTTTGTGAGTAAGCTTTACCTTTCTCAGCATTCTCAGAAGAGACATCTTTCAACACTACAGGAATGCCTTTAATTGCGGCTGAATAGGCAATGCCTGCACCCATCATGCCCGCGCCTAGCACACCAACTTTGGTCGCTTGCCATTTGGCAACATCGGCAGGACGGCTAGCCCCAGACTTAATTGCATTTAGACCGTGCCAGAACGTACCGATCATATTTTTAGAGATTTGACCGGTGGTGAGTTCGGTGAAGTAGCGAGATTCGATGCGTAAAGCAGTATCTACATCGACCTGAGCACCTTCAACCGCTGCCGCCATAATTGCTTCAGGGGCAGGATAACAACCTTTGGTTTTGTCTCTTAACATGGCTGGGGCAATCGCAAGAACTTGAGCAACTGCCGGAGTTTTTGGATCGCCACCTGGAATTTTATAACCTTTAACATCAAAAGGTTGTTGAGACTTAGGATTAGCTTTTACCCATGCGATCGCTTTATCTAAAAGCTCTTGTTCGTTTTCGGCAGTGTCGTGGATTAAGCCTAAAGTTTTTGCTTTATCGACACCAAACTGCTTGCCTTCCATTAAAAACGGGAATGCATTTTGAAGGCCTAGTAAGCGTACCATGCGAACAATACCGCCACCGCCCGGTAATAGGCCTAAAGTAACTTCTGGTAATCCAAATTTACTTTTAGTGTCATTGATTGCAATACGATGGTGACAGCTTAATGCGATTTCCCAACCACCACCTAGAGCTGTACCATTTAATGCTGCAACCACAGGAATGCCTAGAGTTTCAATGGCACGTAAATGACCTTTTAGTTTTTCAACCATATTAAAAAAGTCAGTCGCATTTTCAGGCTGAACTTGAATCAGCTCATCTAAGTCGCCGCCAGCAAAGAAAGTTTTTTTGGCTGAGCGGAAAATAACGCCCGCAAGTGCTGTTTCTGCTTTTAGTTTTTGGGTTGCCTCATCAAGCGAGTCTCGAAACTCGGCATTCATGGTGTTTGCAGATTGACCAGTTGAATCAAGCGTTAAAATGACAATATTGTCGGCATTTTTTTCGTATTGGATTGCACTCATCTTTTATATCCCTAATCTTTATACGCGTTCAATAATGGTGGCAATACCCATACCACCACCAACACAGAGCGTAGCTAAACCGCGCTTTTTATTTTGACGTTCAAGCTCATCAAGTAGCGTGCCTAAAATCATGGCACCCGTTGCACCTAATGGATGGCCTAAAGCAATCGCACCGCCATTTACGTTGACTTTTTCAGGGGGAACGTTAAGTTCATTGATAAAACGCATCACAACTGCTGCAAAGGCTTCATTGACTTCAAACAGATCAATATCATCAATGGTGAGGCCAGCTTTTTCTAAAGCTTTACGTGCAGCAGGAGCAGGGCCAGTGAGCATGATCGTTGGGTCTGTACCAACGAGTGCGGTAGCCAGAACTTTAGCGCGTGGTTTTAAGTTTTGTTCTTTCACAGCTTTTTCTGAGGCTAATAAAACAACAGCAGCTCCATCAACAATGCCCGATGAGTTACCTGCGTGATGAACATGATTTATTTTTTGCGCTTCAGGATATTTTTGTAAGGCGATGGCATCAAAACCCATTTGTCCCATCATTTCAAAACTTGGGTTGAGTTTAGTCAGGCCTTCAACTGTTGTATTTCCTTTAATAAACTCATCTTTTTCTAAAATCAAAATGCCTGAGTGATCTTTTACAGGAATCACTGATTGATCGAAATAGCCGTTTGCCTGAGCCGCCGCTGCTTTTTGTTGAGAATTCACGGCAAATGTGTCTACATCTTCGCGACTATAGCCGTCTAAAGTTGCAATGAGGTCTGCACCGACACCTTGTGGAACAAATGATGATTTAAGGTTTGTTTCAGGGTCTAACGCCCATGGTCCGCCATCAGACCCCATTGGAATACGTGACATTGACTCAACGCCACCTGCAACAACTAAATCTTCCCAGCCTGAGCGAACCTTCATTGCTGCCATGTTGACTGCTTCTAAACCTGATGCACAAAAGCGATTGATTTGCACACCGGCAACATCATCATTCCAACCCGCTGCAATCGCTGCTGTTTTTGCAATGTCACCGCCTTGATCACCAATAGGAGTTACACAGCCCAGCACAATATCGTCGACTTTAGAGGTATCGAGTTGATGGCGTTGCTGTAATTCATTTAATAACGTGGTGAGTAAGGTAATTGGTTTTACTTCGTAAAGAGAGCCATCTTTTTTTCCTTTTCCGCGTGGTGTGCGAATGGCATCAATAATATAAGCCTCGCTCATAACAGTTCCTTTTTTATTACTTAAACTTTGTTGTGTTTTGAGTGTACTGGTTTTAAAAGGCAACGCAATGACGATAAGCGCACCAGTCAGGTGATGATTTTTGCCAATAGAAATACAAAAAAGCCCAAGTTGAACTTGGGCTAAATGTGAAACTCGAAAGTGAAGTTAAGAATTAGTGGTAACCGTGTAGCTGGCGATATAAACCAGGAGTTACACCAGTCCACTTTTTAAATGCGCGGTGGAATGTACTGGTTTCACTAAAACCAACTTGTTGAGCAACATCTTCAAGTGTTAATTCAGGGTTGAGTAATAAGTGAATAGCCGCATCTCGACGTAAAGCATCTTTTACGCCTTGATAGCTTTTCCCTTCAGCAGCCAAGCGGCGACGTAAGGTTTGTGGAGATAAATACAACATTGATGCAACGTCGTTAAGCGTTGGCATTTCTTCACCAATCTGGCTCTTAAGCACTTCACGAATACGAGAAGTTAGCGAGTTGGTGTTTTTGAATTTTACTAAAAGCTGAGCAGGTGCTGCTTTTAAGAACTCTTCTAGTGTTTTTTCATCTTGGCGAATTGGCAAATCAAGATAATCAGCCGCAAATGTAATTTCAGTACGCGGTGCATCAAATTGCATGACTGGTGCAAAAAATAATGCATCATATTCATCTGCATGCGCAGGGCGTGGATAGCTAAAATGAACACGTTCTAATGGCAAGCGGCGTTCAATTAACCATGATGCTAGACCGTGCCAAATCATGAGCATACTTTCAGTAATGAAATGATCTGGATCTAAAGTTTTTGGAATGAGCGGAACTAGACGTGCTTCATGTTTGTCACGCTCTAGGCTTACAGACCATTCATCGCCAAATAATTTGTAAAATTGAGATGAGAGTTCAAGGGCTTGGCCCAATGTTTTTGCGTGAATAATCAACTGACACATAATGGCAAAAGTGCCCAGACGACGTGGTTGTACATCAAAGCCAACGTGTTCATCTTGTGTGACCATCCACAACATTTTTATAAAACGAGTGTATTGTTCTGGTGAGATTCGAGCTTTAGGTTGACGTAATAATTCCGCTTCAATGCCCACATGTGAAAGGAGTATTTCAACATCCATGCCAAGGCGCTTTACGCCTGTTAAAGCCGCATTCACGAAGTGGATGCTAATCGTATCGCGACTCATATTGAATCCTTCAGTCTCTTTGATGTTCACTTTAAATTGACCTAAATGACCGTCTAAAAAAATAAATTGGCTATTTACAACAGAGTAAAAGCACTTTTTACATGTTAAATTGCCGAAATGATCAAGGTAAATGGCTGAACATGACATTGTTTTAGAATATTTGCTTAACTAATATAAAAGAAAATATGAATAATAGTGGTTAATAAAACGATGACGACAGCATTAAATGGACTTAAAGTTCTCGATTTCTCGACACTCTTACCCGGACCTTTTGCCACAATGTACTTAGCCGATATGGGGGCTGAAGTCATCCATATTGAATCTCCATCGCGCCCAGATTTAATTCGGATCATGCCACCCTACGCAAATGGACAAGCAACGGCACATAGTTATCTAAACCGAAATAAACAATCGATTGTTCTCGATTTAAAAGATCTGGCGAGTATTGATCTAATTAAAGCCAAGATTTCCGAATTTGATATTGTCATCGAGCAGTTTCGGCCTGATGTCATGCGCCGTCTAGGATTAGACTATTCAACGCTTGCAGAGATTAATCCACGTTTAATTTATTGTTCAATTACCGGATATGGACAGACAGGAAGCTATAAAGACAGAGCTGGGCATGACATTAACTATCTAGCTTTAGCTGGTATTGCTGGGTATAGCGGCCGACAAGACAGTGGTCCACCACCGTTGGGCATTCAAGTTGCAGATATTGCAGGTGGTTCACTTCATGCTGTCATTGCTATTTTAGCGGCGGTCGTTGAACGTGGTCGCAGTGGTATGGGGCAATATATTGATATTTCCATGACTGATTGTGTTGCTAGTTTAAATAGTATGGCTGCATCAGCCACACTTGCTGCACAGGTCGAGCAGGTACCAGAGCAGGGCATGCTCAATGGTGGCATTTTCTATGATTACTATATGACACAAGATGGGCGCTATCTTTCAATTGGCAGTCTTGAACCACAATTTATGTCAGGTTTATCAATAGCGCTTGATCTGCCTTTATTATTACAAAAGGGTGCTTCATTAGATGCCGAAGATCGACAAGAAGTTAAACAAGCTATTCAAGAAAAAATTAAAACCAGAACATTTAAAGAATGGCATGAAATATTTGCAAATCTTGATGTGTGCGTAGAACCTGTCTTAAGTCTAAATGAGGCGTTAAATTCGCCTTTAGCACAACAACGTGGATGGATTGTGGATGTACCATTGCAAAATAATACAGCAGATACAGAACCACAGTTGGCTTGCCCAATTAAGTTTTCAAGATCAAAAATGAGATATTCCTTTATAGGTCAAAAGCTTGGTGAAGGGCAATGGTAAAGAGCTGAGGCCATTTCTTATACAATGTGTAGTAAGATTATTATTAGATTAATCAATTGATTAACATTTTGAATAATTTCTTTACATAAAATTAGCGTACCCTTTATAAACAAAGACATAAAAGGTATGTAAACATGAAAACACATAAATCCTTGATGGCTTCCTGTTTATCCGTTTTATCAATTACTCTTTTTATACAGCACGCACAAGCTGCTGCTGCATTTGACCCAAATAGTCCGTGGATGTTGGGTGATTGGAACGGTCAACGCTCCGCGTTACAAGCACAAGGTTATGATTTTTCTTTTGGATATACCGGTGAATATGCCGGTATTTTAGATTCAAAAAATACATCTACGCATGGTAGTGCTTATACGGGGCAACTTGCTCTAGGAACCCATTTTGATCTAAACAAAATTTTAGGGTGGCAAGATACAGAAGCTCAAATCACATTAACTTATCGTGATGGTCAGTCGCTTTCTGAGCATTCACCAGCTTTAGCGGGACATTTGAGTTCTGCACAAGAAGTGTGGGGGCGCGAGCAAACTTGGCGTTTAACAGATTTATGGATTAAGAAAAAATTCATGGATCAAAAATTAGACGTTAAAGTGGGTCGTTTTGGTGAAGGTGAAGACTTTAATAGTTTTGACTGTGATTTCCAGAACTTGGCACTGTGTGGCTCGCAAGTGGGGAACTGGGTAGGCGATCAGTGGTATAACTGGCCAGTCAGCCAATGGGCAATGCGTGTTAAATATAACTTGCAACCAGACTTATATACGCAAGTGGGTGTATATGAATACAACCCAGAAAATCTGGACCGAGGCAAAGGTTTTAACTTAAGTACAGACGGCTCTCACGGTGCAATTATTCCAGCTGAAGTAGTCTGGTCACCGAAACTCGGTACACAAAGCATGGCTGGTGAATACCGTTTAGGTTATTACTACAGCACTGCTGATGCTAAAGAAATTACAGATGAAACCAAAAACTCTCATAAGCAAGGTGTTTGGGTTACTGCAAAACAAAAATTATTCCAGCCTGCTGATCAAACAGACCGTGGTTTGACCGGTTTTGTGAATCTGACATTCCACGACTCTGATACCAACAAAATTGATAACATGCAAAATGTAGGCTTAGTCTATAAAGGTTTGCTCAATCAACGTCCTCAAGATGAGTTGGCATTAGGTGTTGCGCGTATCCATATCAACGATGATTGGAACGATGTCCAAAATAAAGAATACGACACTGAATACAATACCGAGCTTTACTACGGTATTCATGCTACCAACTGGCTGACTATTCGTCCGAATGTACAATATGTTCGTCATGTGGGTGCATTAAAAAATGGTGATAATACTTGGGTAGGCGGTGTTAAATTCTCAACCGCATTCTAAGCGTATTTACTACTAAAACGGATTGTCGAGATTAAATCACTGATTGAAATAACTTGACCTTCCGTTTTTTGTTTATGCCTGAGTTTTGTTTTAGATGTATCGATGATGCCGAATTTTTAATTAAAAGTTTGGCCTATCTTTCCGATAAAAATGATGATTGATAAGAGGTGGTTTATGACTCAACCTACTTCAAGATCAGGATTAACGACTTTTACCGTAATTATTGTTGGGTTATTGGCGTTATTCCTGTTAATTGGAGGTATTTGGCTCGCTACATTAGGCGGTTCAATTTACTATATTATTGCTGGTGTATTACTCCTTATTGTTGCATGGCAACTCTATAAGCGCGCTTCCACAGCATTGTGGGTGTATGCTGCTTTAATGCTAGGCACCATTATTTGGGGAGTCTGGGAAGTTGGAACTGACTTTTGGGCTCTTGCACCTCGTTTAGATATTTTAGGTATTCTTGGTTTATGGTTATTGGTTCCAGCTGTAACTCGTGGAATCAACAACCTTGGATCAAGTAAAGTTGCCTTATCTTCAACGTTAGCAATTGCAATCTTGTTGATGGTCTATTCGATTTTCAACGATCCGCAAGAAATTAATGGTGAAATCAAAACACCTCAGCCGGAAACTGCTCAAGCTGTACCTGGTGTTGCAGAGAGTGACTGGCCAGCTTATGGTCGTACTCAGGCAGGTGTGCGTTATTCTCCGTTGAAACAGATTAATGACCAAAACGTAAAAGATTTGAAAGTTGCTTGGACTTTACGTACTGGCGATCTTAAAACGGATAATGACTCTGGCGAAACAACCAATCAGGTTACTCCGATTAAAATCGGTAATAACATGTTTATCTGTACGGCTCATCAGCAATTAATTTCGATTGATCCTGCTACAGGTAAAGAAAAATGGCGTTTTGATCCGAAGCTTAAAACGGATAAATCGTTCCAGCATTTAACTTGTCGTGGTGTGATGTATTACGATGCAAACAACACAACTGAGTTTGCAACAAGTCTTCAAGGCAAGAAATCTAACTCTACGCAATGTCCGCGTAAGGTCTTTGTTCCTGTTAATGATGGCCGTTTAGTTGCTGTAAATGCAGACACTGGTAAAGCATGTACTGACTTCGGTCAAAATGGTGAAGTGAACTTGCAAGAGTTTATGCCATATGCTTATCCAGGCGGTTACAACCCAACATCTCCAGGTATTGTGACTGGTTCAACCGTGGTGATTGCTGGTTCAGTAACAGATAACTACTCAAATAAAGAGCCATCTGGTGTGATTCGTGGATACGACGTTAACACTGGTAAACTTCTTTGGGTATTTGATACAGGCGCGGCAGATCCAAATGCAATGCCAGGTGAAGGTACGAACTTTGTTCATAACTCACCAAATGCGTGGGCACCTTTAGCATACGATGCCAAACTTGATATCGTTTATGTGCCAACAGGTGTAGGTACTCCAGACATCTGGGGTGGTGACCGTACTGAGCTTAAAGAGCGTTATGCAAACTCAATGTTAGCGATTAATGCCTCTACAGGTAAGTTGGTATGGAACTTCCAGACAACCCATCACGATTTATGGGATATGGATGTACCATCGCAACCATCTTTAGCTGATATTAAAAATAAAGCTGGTCAAACTGTTCCTGCAATCTATGTATTGACGAAAACAGGTAATGCCTTTGTTCTTGATCGTCGTAATGGTCAACCAATTGTTCCTGTGACTGAGAAACCAGTTCCACAAACAGTTAAACGTGGACCACAAACTAAAGGTGAGTTCTACTCAAAAACTCAGCCATTCTCTGACTTGAACTTAGCTCCACAAGACAAATTGACAGATAAAGATATGTGGGGAGCCACTATGCTTGATCAGCTCATGTGTCGTGTTTCTTTCAAACGTCTAAATTACGATGGTATTTACACTCCACCATCAGAAAACGGTACTTTAGTTTTCCCTGGTAACTTAGGTGTATTTGAATGGGGTGGTATGTCAGTTAACCCTGACCGTCAAGTTGCTGTAATGAACCCGATTGGTTTACCATTCGTAAGCCGTTTAATTCCTGCTGATCCAAATCGTGAGCAAACTGCAAAAGGTGCGGGAACTGAACAGGGCGTACAACCGATGTACGGCGTACCTTATGGTGTAGAAATTAGCGCATTCCTATCTCCGCTTGGTTTACCTTGTAAACAACCAGCTTGGGGATATGTTGCAGGCGTTGATTTAAAAACTCATGAAGTGGTATGGAAAAAACGTATTGGTACAATTCGTGACAGCTTACCGAACTTGTTCCAGTTACCAGCTGTGAAAATTGGTGTGCCTGGTTTAGGCGGTTCAATTTCTACTGCCGGTAATGTCATGTTTGTTGGTGCAACTCAAGATAACTACATACGTGCGTTTAACGTCACTAACGGTAAGAAACTTTGGGAAGCACGTTTACCAGCTGGTGGACAAGCAACACCAATGACGTATGAAATCAATGGCAAGCAATATGTTGTGATTATGGCCGGTGGTCATGGTTCATTTGGTACGAAAATGGGCGACTATTTAGTGGCTTATGCCTTACCAGATAACAAATAAAAAGCTTCTCTTGAAAGGGCCCGGATTTATCCGGGCTTTTTTTATATCGATTTATATTAAAGCTTATCAATAAAACCGTTATTAAATATGCAAAAAAAGCATTTTATTGATGAATAAAAGCTCGCTATGCTATCTGCCTTAATAATGAAACTACTAGCCGTACGCCATGTATTTATATACCGATTTCGATCAGCAGCTGATTAATCAACGAGTTGCTCAGTTCCGCGATCAGACAGAGCGCTATTTAGCGGGCAAACTTTCTGAAGATGAATACCGTCCATTACGTTTGCAAAATGGTTTATATGTGCAACGCTATGCGCCTATGCTGCGTATTGCTGTGCCGTATGGCTTAATGAGTTCAAAACAATTACGTAAAATTGCTGAAGTTTCAACTGAATATGATCGTGGCTACGCACACGTATCTACACGTCAGAACATTCAGTTAAACTGGCCAGCTCTTGAAGATGTACCAGAAATTTTAGCTGAACTTGCAACGGTACAAATGCATGCCATTCAAACCAGTGGTAACTGTATTCGTAACACGACGACTGACCAATATGCGGGTGTGGTTGCAGGTGAAATTGCAGACCCACGTCCAACATGTGAATTGATCCGTCAGTGGAGTACGTTCCATCCTGAATTTGCATTTTTGCCACGTAAGTTCAAAATTGCCGTTTCTGCACTTGAAGAAAAAGACCGTGCAGCAACAGCATTTCACGATATTGGTGTATATATCGTGCGTAATGAAGCGGGTGAAATCGGCTACAAAATTATGGCTGGTGGTGGTTTAGGCCGTACTCCAATCATTGGTAGTGTTATTCGTGAGTTTTTACCACGCGAAGATTTAATTTCTTACTTAGAAGCAGTTCTACGTGTTTATAACTTGCATGGCCGTCGTGATAACAAATATAAAGCGCGTATCAAAATTCTAGTTAAAGCGTTAACTCCTGAAGTTTTTGCTCAGAAAGTTGAAGCTGAATTTGAACATACACGTGAATCATTAAGAATTCAGCCAGAAATCTTGAAAAAACTGGATGAAGAGTTCATCCCATTTGATTATCAAGATTTGGCAGATGAAGACTTCACTGCTTTATTTGCTGAGCATCCAAAATTCAAACAATGGTTCAATATCAACACACATGCACATAAAGTGAAGGGCTATCGTATTGTTACGATTTCTCTGAAACGTGCAGGTATTGCACCGGGTGATATGACTACCGAAGAAATGAACTTTATTGCAGATCTTGCTGATAAATATACTTTCGGTGAACTTCGCACGACTCACGAACAAAACATTGCTTTGGCAGATGTACCTCAAAAAGATTTGTTCGATGTGTGGCAAGCGCTTGAACAGCAAAATATGGCACGTGCGCATATTGGTTTCATTACCGATATTATTAGTTGCCCGGGCGGTGATTTCTGTTCACTTGCAAATGCAAAATCAATTCCAATTGCTGAAGCAATTACACGCCGTTTCGATGACTTAGATAAAGTGTATGACCTTGGTCATTTGGACTTAAATATTTCTGGTTGTATGAATGCCTGTGGTCACCATCACGTAGGTAACATCGGCATTTTAGGTGTAGATAAGAAAGGCGCTGAATTCTACCAAATTACATTAGGTGGTAATTCAGACCATGATGCATCAATCGGTGATATCTTAGGGCCATCATTTGCAGCAGATGCTGTTGCCGATGTAATTGAAGAAGTATTAAATACTTATCTTGATTTACGTACTGAAGGTGAGCGTTTTGTTGACACATATCGCCGTGTAGGAATTCAACCATTTAAGGAGCGTGCATATGCTTAATACAGCTCTACCAGTGCTTTATAAAGATGGCACGATTGCAGATAATACTTATCAAATCATTGCTGAAGATGGTGTTATTCCTCAAGGTGACGTTGTGGTAACAACGGCTCAACTTGATCAATTAGCAAACATTCAAGGTAAAAAAGCTTTGTATGTAACTGTGAATGATTCGCCTGAAGATCATACGTTCCCATTAAATGAACTTGATGCAATTTTTATTGAGTTTGCTGGTTTTGGCGATGGCCGAGGCTACTCATTTGCAGCACTATTACGTCGCCAAGGTTTCCAGGGTGAGTTACGGGCAACGGGAGATGTGTTTAAGGATGTCTTAAACTACTTAAAGCGTTCTGGTTTTGATAGCTTTGTCGTAAAAGAAGGCAAAGATGTGCAAGAAGCAGCGGCGGGTTTACAAGACTTTACCAACCCGTATCAAGCTTCAACGGCTGTACCGCAAGCAAGTTATCAAACAGGTGCTGAATAAGTCCTGATATAAAAAATCCCGCAAATTGCGGGATTTTTTATGCTGAAATTTATGTGTCCAATTGGCAATTAACCATCCACTTTATGCCAAATTGATCGGTAAAAGCGCCGTACAATGCGCCCCAGAATGTTTTTTCTAGAGGCATTTCAATTTGACCATTTACAGATAAAGCATCAAAAAGTTGTTTTGCTTTCTCTTGCTCATCCTTTTCAAGATTAATCGAGATGTAGTGATTATTACCTTGGGTAAAAACACTGTTAGGAGCACAGAACTGATCATTTGTATCTGATGCCATAAGTACGGTATATTCATTAATTGGCAGTGAAACATGAAGAACCAGATTCTTATCAGCTTCAGATAAAGTCACACCTTCTGTTGGTGGCATATCACCATAGCGGCTCAATATGCCGAACTCGCCGCCAAAAACTGACTTATAAAAATTAAAGGCTTGCTCTGCCTGACCTTGAAAGTTGAGATAGTGATTGAGTTGCATTGTTATTGTCCATTGTTGTTTTCGTTTAAAAGAATAAGTTAAAACTTAAAAGTGATTTTGTGGGTCATTTTTTGTAGCTTTTTCATAAAAAATCCCACCGAAGTGGGATTTTAAAATAGTTATTTTTAATTAAATGAGTTCAATTGCAACGGCTGTAGCCTCACCACCACCAATACAAAGTGCAGCAATACCTTTTTTACCACCCGTGCGTTTCAATGCATGAATAAGCGTAAGAATAATACGAGAACCTGTAGAACCTACTGGATGGCCTAGTGCACAAGCACCACCATTGATATTGACTTTTTCAGCATCAAGTTTGAAGTCATCAATTGGGCACATGGTAACCATGGCAAAAGCTTCGTTAATTTCCCATAGGTCAACATCTTGAGCATTCCAGCCAGCTTTTTTCAGAACTTTCTCGATGGCACCCACAGGAGCGATTGTAAATTCTGAAGGATGCTGAGAGTTTGAAGCTGTTGCGATAATTTTCGCAAGCGGCTGTAAACCACGTTGAGTGGCAACTTCACTCGATGTTAATACTAATGCAGATGCACCATCTGAAATAGAACTCGCGTTTGCTGCGGTGATTGTTCCGTCTTTTGCAAAAGCTGGTTTAAGTGAAGGAATCTTGTCGATTTTTGCATTTAAAGGTTGTTCATCTTGGTCAACAACAACATCGCCTTTGCGACTAGGTACGGTAACAGGAACAATTTCATCTTTGAAATAACCTTCGGTAATTGCTTTTTGAGCACGTTTCAAAGAACGAATTGCAAAGTCATCCATTTGCTCACGTGTATAGCCACGTGTATTTGCCATATCTTGAGCAAAAGAACCCATTAAACGACCAGTTTCGGCATCTTCAAGCCCATCAAGAAACATATGGTCCTTAATTTCACCATGGCCCATGCGGTAGCCAGCTCGTGCTTTTGGCAAAACATAAGGTGCATTTGTCATAGACTCCATGCCGCCAGCAACAACTACTTCAGCACTACCTGCTTTAATCATATCAGCAGCTTGCATAACAGCTTTCATGCCAGAACCACAAAGCTTGTTAATTGTTACTGCACCTGTAGAATCTGGTAAGCCAGCTTTACGCATGGCTTGACGAGCAGGGCCTTGTTTTAAGCCAGCAGGAAGGACACAACCCATAATAACTTCTTCGACATCAGTAGGCTGTAAACCTGCTCGTGCGATTGCTTCTTTAATTGTTACCGCACCCAATTCAGGCGCCGTAAGTCCTGATAGTGATCCTTGAAAACCACCCATGGCAGTACGAGCACCATTAATAATTACGATGTCAGTCATTGTTGTAATCTCCGGTTATTCTTAATCTCAAAATAAGAAATGTTTAAAACCTAGGCAGTATATTGCAAAAAACACAGAGAGATATCTTCTGCATTAGACTGTAGAGTTCTAACAATTTTTAAGGTCTTCTAAACGAATATGTCCCATTTTGCTGAGAACTAATTTAAAGTTTTTAAGCTGGTCATAAGAACAATATGTAAAACTGCCGTTAGACTCGCGTGGCAGTCCAGTGTCTCCCTGAAATACGATACTATTTAATTTTTTTCCGAATTTTTGAAATTTTAAAGAACCATAACGATGATTAAGTTCAACATTGGTCAATATCTCTTCGTCGTTTTCTCTTTGTAGATTATGATTTGTGTCTACAAAGCTTATAAGGCTTGTATCCCAATTACTATTACACAGCGTTAAATCAACACTTGGGCAAAGTACGACACTCTTATGTCGTAGAATTGCGTCGTATTTGGCTTTTTGTATATGAATTGTCAGTAGTCGAGGCGTGTTTTTTAATTCTACCGAAGCCATAAATTGATGGTATAAAGGAAGCGCTATAGTGAACATAATCATAAGAATTGCGAGCGTTATAGTGAGTTCCATCAATGTGAAACCAAGAGATTTGAACATTAAAATTCCTTAATATATGAATTGATATTTTGATTTTATGCGTTCTATCAATGATTTATAAGGCTTTTTATAATGAGGAAACACAAAATTAAATAAAGGTTATCAGGACGCTAGAATACTGGTAAAATCACCCTAAGCGAAAGAAAGAAGTTGTCCATATTTGCTAGTTGAGTAAAAAATTACCGAATTACAACGGAAATTGTAAGTAATTTTGTCAATAATTTACTTGATTAAAATTATCAAGCACTTGGAAAGTCTATCAAGTGTTTGTATGATTCAAATGTGAATAGCTTAAAAATAATACTGGGGTAAAAATATCTCAGGGGCCAATAAATTTAGGCTGAGCTTGAACAACAATTGTTATCTCTGGAGGATATCCATGAAATTGAGTCGTATTGCACTTGCTATGCTTGTCGCTGCACCTTTAGCTGCTGCTAATGCTGGCGTAACTGTTACACCATTATTGCTTGGTTACACTTTCCAAGACAGTCAACACAACAATGGCGGTAAAGATGGCGAGTTAACTAACGGACCTGAACTACAAGACGATTTGTTCGTTGGTGCAGCTCTTGGTATTGAGTTAACACCATGGTTAGGTTTCGAAGCTGAATATAGCCAAGTAAAAGGTGATGTAGACACTAACTATGGTGAATACAAACAACAACAAATCAACGGTAACTTCTATGTTACTTCTGATTTAATCACTAAAAACTATGACAGCAAAATCAAGCCATACGTATTATTAGGTGCTGGTCACTATAAATATGAATTTGATGATGCGCGTTTAGCTTATCGTGATGGTGAAGAAGGTACTTTAGGTAACGCTGGTTTTGGTGCTTTCTGGCGCTTAAACGATGCTTTATCTCTTCGTACAGAAGCTCGTGGTACTTATAACTTTGACGAAAAATTCTGGAACTATACAGCTCTTGCTGGTTTAAACGTAGTTCTTGGTGGTCATTTGAAGCCTGCTGCTCCTGTAGTAGAAGTTGCTCCAGTTGAACCAACTCCAGTTGCTCCACAACCACAAGAGCTAACTGAAGACCTTAACATGGAACTTCGTGTGTTCTTTGATACTAACAAATCAAACATCAAAGACCAATACAAGCCAGAAATCGCTAAAGTTGCTGAGAAGTTAACTGAATATCCTAACGCTACTGCACGTATCGAAGGTCACACAGATAACACTGGTCCACGTAAGTTAAACGAACGTTTATCTTTAGCTCGTGCTAACTCTGTTAAATCAGCTCTTGTAAACGAATACAATGTTGATGCATCTCGTTTGTCTACTCAAGGTTTCGCTTGGGATCAACCGATTGCTGACAACAAAACTAAAGAAGGCCGTGCTATGAACCGTCGTGTATTCGCGACAATCACTGGTAGCCGTACTGTAGTTGTTCAACCTGGTCAAGAAGCGGCAGCTCCTGCAGCAGCTCAATAATTTGAGTTCTTGAATAGTAAAAAAGCGACTCGTTAGAGTCGCTTTTTTTATTGCGGTTTTTAAAATATTTAGTCATTTCTATATCTCCTTCATAATAATTACTTTCGATTTTGGTTTAAATTATTTACCAATCACCTTTTTTCAATTGCTGTTTAGTATCTTGTCTATCTCTACGGTGTTGGGCACGAGGCTTTTCCGTTTCATGCATCCCACCTTTGTGAAGTAAAGGGGAAAGAGCCACTTGATTACGGACTTTGATTTTTGACATTTCTTTAATTTTCATATTTTAACCTTTAATACATAAAACTTGTTTAAGTGTATGGACAACTTCAATGAGGTCGGCTTGATTTGCCATGACTTCATCAATATCTTTATAAGCACTTGGGATTTCATCGACAACGCCACTGTCTTTGCGGCATTCAATACCTTGGGTTTGTTCGATAAGATCTTGCTGGTTAAAAAGAGTTTTCGCCTTGCTTCGACTCATCTTGCGGCCTGCTCCATGAGAGCAAGAACAAAATGACTCAGGATTGGCTTTACCTTTGACGATATAAGAGCGTGCACCCATTGAACCTGGGATAATACCTAATTCATCTAAGCCTGCTCGAATTGCTCCCTTTCGGGTAATCAATAAACTTTCGCCGAAATGTGTTTCACGGCTTACATAATTGTGATGACAATTAATAGCCTCCTTGGTCATTTGAAAAGATGGTAGAAGAGGGCGAATCGCTTCTAAAATTAAACGCATCATTTCTTTGCGATTTTCAAAAGCGTATTCTTGAGCCCATTCCACTGCTTCTACATAATCATCGAAACTTTTTGAGCCTTCGGCAAAATAACTTAAATCTTTATCAGGTACATGACCAAAACGATGCTGAGCTTCTTTCTTGGCTAACTCAATAAAATAAGTACCAATGACGTTACCCAATCCTCTACTACCTGAATGTAGCATAATCCATACGTCTTGATTTTCATCAATACAGAGTTCTATAAAGTGATTGCCGCCACCTAAAGTGCCTAGCTGTTTTTGCCATGTTGCATCAAATTGTCGGAGCATTCGAACCAGACCAGGATGCTTTTTGATAATCGGTTCTAAGCTTTTTTCAAGTGGAATAATACTTGAAGCTTTTGCTTTGACTTGTTTATGTAAAGTAAATCCAACCGGTACTTTACGCTCAATTGCATCGCGCAAACGGCTTAAGTTATCAGGTAATTGTACAGCCTTTAGACTTAAGCGGATTGCATTCATTCCACAACCAATATCTACTCCTACAGCAGCAGGAATAATGGCATGTTTAGTTGGAATAACACTGCCTACAGTAGCGCCTTTTCCCACATGAACATCTGGCATTACTGCAATATGAGAATAGATAAATTGCAGCTGCGCCATTTTCTTCAGTTGTTCAATACTTTCACTATCTATATCTTGAGTGAAAATTTTAACGGGAACACCGTAAAGTGCTTCCTCGTTTAATATTTTTTGTATGCCCATAATTTTTCTCTTATTTTTGTCCGTGCAGACATAAAAAAACCTAGCGAATGCTAGGTTTTAAATTTGAGCATTCGGACAAGTGAAGTGAATTTGTACACTTGTCCGTGAGCTGACATCGTGCCAAATTATTTAATCTGTTTTACCTTGTAGTGTTGGCATGATGTCCTCCTTATTTAAAAGCGCCGTTGAAAATATGAACGGCATTTTACGCTTTTTAAATCAAATATCAAGTTTTTGATCTTTGATTTATTTTTAATTACTACTTTTTAGTCTTGCTCTGGCTTCACGTTCATTTGATCGTAAGGGATCAGTTTGGTTTTATTTTTCCACTTATAGCCTAACCAAATAATTAAGAACAATGGCAAGCTAATATAGGTTGAAAGTAGGCCTAACCAGTCAATTTTTCCACCTAAAATGGCTTGATAGTTTTGTCCCAAAATAATGATTGAACAGAGGATAAACGCGAACCAAGGGGCAAATGGGAAAAATTTGGCACGATAGGCTAAATCTTCTAATTTATATCCTTGAGCAATATAACCTTTGCGGAAACGATAATGCGAAATAGCAATTCCTAACCAAACAATAAAACCGCACATACCTGACATATTGAGTAGCCAGTTAAATACTTGTTTTTCACCAATAAAAGTCGTCAAGAAACAAAATGCAGCGATAAATGTTGTGGCATATAGTGCATTCATCGGAACGCCACGACTATCAAGCTTTCCAAACCACTTTGGCGCACGTTCTTCCTGAGCCATTTTAAACAACATGCGAGTTGAAGAGTACATGCCTGAGTTACCTGCTGACAAAATAGCAGTAAGAATGACAGCATTCATTAAACCAGCAGCAAAGGCAAAGCCAACTCTTTCATAGAGCAATGTAAACGGAGAAAGTGCAATATTTTCAGTGGTAGCAGCTTGTAATAAGTTTGGATCATCATAGGCGATGAGGGTGCCGATAATGAAAATACATAAGATATAAAATAATAAGATTCGCCAGAAAATCTGTTTGATTGCAAGAGGAATCGTTTTCTTTGGATCTTTAGACTCACCAGCAGCAACCCCAACCATTTCTGTCCCTTGGAAAGAGAATCCGGCAATCATTGCTACACCGATCATGGCTTGTAAACCACCTACAAAAGGCGCGTCTTTATAGGTCCAGTTTCCAAAAGCTGCGACACCTGGAGTTAGCATAATCTTAATGATCATGGCTAATCCAATAATAATAAAGGCAACGATGGCGATCACTTTTACCATTGAGAACCAGAATTCGCTTTCGCCGAATCCCTTTACTGTCATGGCATTAATCATAAAGATAACGATAAGGAACAGGGCACTCCAATAGAACCCAGGAATATCCGGGAACCAGAACTTCATAATAAACTGAACTGCAACAAGTTCGAATGCAACTGTAATTGCCCAGTTATACCAGTAGTTCCAACCTAGAGCGAAACCAAAGCCTTCTTCGACATAACGACTACCGTATGTAAAAAAAGCACCAGAAGTTGGAGTGTGGGTTGCAAGCTCACCTAAACTGGTCATTAAGAAGTAAATCATAATGCCAATGAGAGAGTAGGCGAGAAGCGCTCCACCTGGGCCAGCATTTGCAATGGTTGATCCAGAAGCAAGGAAGAGGCCTGTACCAATGGAACCACCAATGGCGATCATATTCAGATGACGAGCCCCAAGCTTACGCTGGAGTTTTTCAGGAGCATGTGTTTCGCTCATGGAGATTCCTTACATAGTTTGTTATGCACAGGCATATAACACCTTAAAGCCTTGAAGATCAGTTTTAATCTGGCACTGACCAAAGTGCTTCTCAATTAAGATCGGATAGTTTAAAAAACGGTTTGCTACAATCCATAGCTCACCTGATGCCTTTAAATGTTTTTTAGCGTTCTGGCAGAGTCCTTCACTTGCATCATAGTCGGTATGAATACCTTGATGGAAAGGGGGATTACTGACAATGGCATCGAGTTCTGTTGGAGCGTCTGCAATACCTATAACAGGCTGCAATCTCAACTGGTCTGAACTTATTCCATTTCGACTAAAAGTCATTTCCGTTGACCGTAAAGCGAAAGCATCAATATCTAGGGCATGAATAATATTACTTGAATTTATTTTTGCCAAATAGCAACTGATAATTCCAGCACCACACCCGAAGTCGGCAATTCTACCTGATTTCACCTGATTAAGATAAGGGAGTAAAACAGCAGTTCCGATATCTAGATGATTTTGGCTAAAAACACCGGGTAGGGCGCAAATCGTAAGCTCTTGTTCATTCACCTGAACAGTATAAGTTTTAAGCCATTTTTCCAGAGGTTTAATCTGTTCTGTTTTCTCAATCTTTAAGTGCCACAATTGACAGTGACGGGCACTATCAAGTTTGAGTACTTTGCCGAAGTTTTGTAATTGTTTAGCGGCTCTTTCTACGCCACCCTTTTTTTCACCGACTAAAAAAACAGATTGATTGGTTTTCAGATGGCTCATCACTAAATGCAATATGTAATTTAAGAGCTCTTTAGATTTTGGAACAAAAATGATTGCTTGGTCGAAGTCTTGTGATGGAAACTCAACTGAGAAGTGCGCTTCTGTTCCATTATTTATAAATCCCTGATAGTCGGCATGGTTCCATGTCCAGACTGACGCATCAGTCCCAGCGGGTAATTGACTGACTAAGGCATCATTCGGTGCATTAATTAACAAGATTCTACCTTTTAAATAGTCTTGCTGTCTTAATACCACTTCACTTCTAGGATCCATGTACATCTCTCATGAAGAAGAATGCCCAGTGGGAGCTGGGCAGTAATCAAAATTAAAAGTTAGTTATTTATGAGTTTCAGGAAGTACAACATTTAAAATTAATGCTGCAATACCGCCTGTCGCCACGCCAGAGCTAAAAATATTTTTAAATAATTCTGGAAGGTGCTCTAAAATTTGAGGAACTTGAGCAACACCTAAACCTAATGCAAGTGAGATGGCAATAATTAACAATGCTCGGCGGTCAAGGTGAACAGAAGAAAGAATGTTAATACCTGATGCAGCCACTGCACCGAACATGACCATAACAGCGCCACCTAACACTGCTTGAGGAACTGCTTGTATAACACCAGCTACCGCAGGAAATAAGCCTAATAAAATAAGTAAGGCAGCAATCCATATACCTACATAGCGGCTAGCAACCCCAGTGAGTTGAATTACACCATTGTTTTGAGCGAAAACAGAACTAGGGAAGGTGTTAAATAATCCAGCCAGCAAAGAGTTTGCACCATTAACTAACACGCCACCTTTAATACGTTGCATCCATACTGGACCGTTAACAGGTTGGTTGGAAAGTTTACTGGTTGCTGTCACATCGCCAATTGCTTCTAAAGAAGTCACCAAATAAATGAATGCCATTGGAATGAATAATCCCCAAGAGAAGCTCAAACCAAAGTGCATTGGTGTTGGGATTTGTACAAGTGGCGCATCTTTAATACCAGAGAAATCTAGATGACCCATAAATCCAGCAAGAATGTAACCACTCACTAAAGCGATTAAAATAGCTGAACTTTTAATCCAAACCACTCGAATACGATTTAGAACAACAATAATGGCAAGTACGGTACATGACATAATAAGGTTGTCCGCACTTGCAAAAGTATGATCTTGCATGGCTTGGTAGCCACCACCCATACTAATTAAGCCTTCTTTAATAAGCGTTAAACCAATTAATAAAACAACAATACCTGTCACCAAAGGCGTAATTAGTCTTTTTACCCATGGAAGAATTTGCGAAACCCCCATTTCAATGAAGGAACCTGCAATGACCACACCAAATATTGCAGCCATAACTTGGTTTACAGGTGTTCCTGCGGCCACCATTGCACTACCAATACCAATAATAGGACCAATAAAGTTAAAGCTTGTGCCTTGAACAATCAGAAGGCCTGCACCAAATGGACCAACTTTTTTACATTGTAAAAAAGTAGCAATACCTGAAATCACCAAAGACATCGATAAAATCATGTTAGTTTCAGTGCGTGAAACGCCTAAAGCTAAACAAATTAAAAGGCCGGGTGTAACAATTGGTACAATAATCGCAAGCAAATGCTGGAAAGCTGCTAAAAAAGCGATCAAAGGTTTTGGTCGATCATTTAAACCATAAACAAGGTCTAAATGGTCTTGAGAGTGTTGATTGGACATGGGTGTAGGTCCGCCGCAATTTTGCAAATTGGCGCTATTCTAATCGAGATAACTATCTTTACAAAACGAAATACAGGCTATTAGAAATTTTTTTGTCAATGTCAATAAACTGTCACTACTCAAGAGTAGTGTTTTTCTGTATAATTTGCCCTCAAACTTTAGGCGTATCGAATTTACATGTCAGATATTAAAACACTCCGTAACATTGCCATCATTGCGCACGTCGATCATGGTAAAACGACTTTAGTCGACAAACTTTTACAACAATCAGGTGCATTAGGTGATCGCGCGGGTGAAATCGAGCGTGTGATGGATTCAGGTGCAATTGAAAGTGAACGTGGTATTACCATTCTTGCAAAGAACACTGCAATTAAATGGACCGATGCTCGTACAAATACAGAATACCGCATTAACATCGTGGACACCCCAGGACATGCTGACTTCGGTGGTGAAGTTGAACGTGTAATGTCGATGGTTGACTGTGTATTGTTATTGGTTGACTCTCAAGAAGGTCCAATGCCACAAACTCGCTTTGTAACTCAAAAAGCGTTTGCTCGTGGTTTAAAACCAATCGTAATTATCAACAAAGTTGACAAGCCAAGCGCGCGTCCAGACTGGGTTATTGACCAAGTATTTGACTTGTTCGACAACCTTGGCGGTTCTGACGAACAGCTAGACTTCCCAGTTGTTTATGCATCTGGCTTACGTGGTGTTGCTGGTCCTTCTCCAGAAGAATTGGCTGACGACATGACTCCATTGTTCCAAACAATTGTAGATATCGTTGAGCCACCAGCAGTTGATGTTGATGGTCCATTCCAAATGCAAATCTCTTCACTTGATTATAACAGCTTCGTTGGTGTAATCGGTGTTGGTCGTATTCAGCGTGGTTCAGTTAAATTAAACACACCTGTAACTGTTATCGACAAAGAAGGTAAAACACGTAACGGTCGTATCTTAAAAATCATGGGTTACCATGGTCTAGATCGCGTTGACGTTGAAGAGGCAAATGCTGGTGATATCGTTTGTGTAACAGGTATCGATGCACTTCATATTTCTGACACGATTTGTGATCCGAAAAATGTTGAAGCTTTACCGCCGTTATCTGTAGATGAACCTACTGTTACGATGACTTTCCAAGTAAACAACTCACCGTTTGCGGGTAAAGAAGGTAAATTTGTTACTTCACGTAACATTCGTGAACGTTTAGATCGTGAATTGATTCACAACGTAGCATTACGTGTTGAAGATACTGACAGTCCAGACCGTTTCAAAGTGTCTGGTCGTGGTGAACTTCACCTTTCAGTTCTTATTGAAAACATGCGTCGTGAAGGCTTCGAAATGGGCGTATCACGTCCACAAGTAATTTTGAAAGAAGTTGATGGCGAAAAGCAAGAACCATACGAAAACGTAACATTTGACGTTGAAGAACAGCACCAAGGTTCTGTGATGGAACAAATGGGTTACCGTAAAGGTGAAATGACAAATATGGAAGTTGACGGTAAAGGCCGTATCCGTATTGAAGCAACTGTTCCTTCGCGTGGCTTAATTGGTTTCCGTTCTGAATTCTTGACCATGACTTCTGGTACAGGGATCATGACATCAAGCTTCTCGCATTACGGTCCAATGAAACAAGGTACTGTTGCGAAACGTCAAAACGGTGTGTTGATTTCTATGGTTCAAGGCGTTTGTTTGGGCTATGCATTATTCACATTGCAAGACCGTGGTCGTTTATTCGCTAAACCTCAGTTAGAAGTTTACGAAGGTATGATCATTGGTATTAACTCTCGTTCAGATGATATGGTTGTTAACCCAACTAAAGCGAAACAGTTAACAAACGTACGTGCATCTGGTACAGATGAAGCGTTAACGTTGACACCAGCTGTTGAATACACGCTTGAACAAGCACTTGAATTCATTGAAGATGATGAGTTAGTGGAAGTAACACCAAAATCAATCCGTATCCGTAAGCGTTACTTGACTGAAAACGAACGTAAACGTAACCGTGATAAATAATTTTTCTTAAATGAAAAGAAAAAACCGCTAAATTAATTTAGCGGTTTTTTTAATCGTTAAATCATATTTTTCTTATCAGACAATATGTTGTTAAAGTGTGAAATAACTTTCTTTTTTTGATAAAAATATTAAATTATCAATATCATGGCGAGTACTATCTAAATGGATAAGATGCCAATGAAAAAGAAAAATATAACGTGTTTTAACCCCCGACATCTGGAGATGTTTAGATGAGTATTATTCAAGAATTTAAAGAATTTGCCGTGAAAGGCAATATGATGGATTTAGCCATTGGTGTGATTATTGGTGGTGCTTTTGGTAAAATCGTAGACTCTTTAGTAAAAGATATTATCATGCCGCTTATCAGTGTAATTACTGGTGGTGGTGTCGATTTTTCACAGAAATTCATTGTTCTAGGAGCAAACCCTGCCAATCTGCAATCTTTAGATGCTTTGCAAAAAGCAGGTATCAATGTTTTAACCTATGGTAATTTCCTCACCATTTTAATCAACTTTATTATTTTGGCTTGGGTAGTTTTCTTAATGGTGAAATTATTAAACAGACTTCGCCGTGATAAGAATGAGCCAGAAGCTCCAGCTGCAACTCCTGAAGATGTTCAATTGTTACGTGAAATTCGTGATGAGTTGAAAAAACAGGCTTAACAGTCTTCTCATAAAAATAAAAACGGTACTAAAGGTGCCGTTTTTTATGACTAAGTATTTTATATTGGACTGAAGAAATTGATAAAATTGAAAAGCTACCAATAAGCTCAGCTACGCATATTGTAAAAGGGGTATAAATAAATGAATCAACTTTTTGTATATGGAACCTTATGCCCAAATAAAGCCAATGCTCATATTTTAGAGCAGATCGGTGGCAGTTGGACAAAAGCCAGCTTGCGAGGCGTGATTCATATTTTAGATTGGGGGCCAGATAAAGGATTAACTGCAATTGTTTTAGATCCCAAAGCCGATTGGGTTGAAGGCTATGTGTTTAGTACAGAAAAGCTGGAAGAAAACTGGAAAATGCTTGATGATTTTGAAGGATTTCAATATCAGCGTGTCGTCACGGATGTAAAGCTTGAGTCAGGCAAACAGATTAAAGCCTGGACATACCAACTGAATGCGCAGGCTCAAAGTTTTAAAAACCATAATTAATATAATGGAATCAACGTAAACTGCCCATTCTGAATTTAACTTCTAAAAGATGATAACCAAACTGACTCTTTATTGGACCTTGCAGTACGCGTTCAGCGGCTGTAAAAACGATTTTATCAATAACAGGTACCAGTTGCCCTTTTTTTACTTCACCAAGCTCACCACCGCGTTTTGCTGAGTTACACGTTGAATATTGCTTGGCAATTTTGGCAAAGTCAGCCCCATTTTGTAGCTTCTTTTTTAGCTGTTCAGCTAAGTCTTTATCTTTGACCAGAATATGGCGGACGATTGCTGTTTGCATTTTATCTTCCTCTGAAAATTAGAGCTTGTTGGGCTTTTTGAGGGGCTGGCACTGTGGACAAAATACACTAGCGCGTTGGCCGAGTTTAAGATTTTCTAATGTAGTCTCACAATTAACGCACATTTCTCCAGCACGTCCATAAGCCAAAAGGGTTTGCTGGAAATAACCATTTTCGCCCATAGCATTGCTGTAGTCCCGTAAAGTTGAACCACCTAAATCAATCGCTGATTTTAAAATGCGTTTGATTTCGACCACCAGTTTTTCTATCTGCTGGAAATTTAGGTCAGTAGCAGGCTGAGCTGGGTGAATGCCGACATTAAATAAACTTTCAGTTGCATAGATATTGCCTACGCCAACCACAACATGATTATCCATAAGTGCAATTTTTATGCCGACTGATTTATTTTTAAGTTTTGAAGCTAAATATTCTGCATTGAAGTCATTAGTTAAAGGTTCCGGCCCTAAAGTATCAATTAACTTCCCTTGTGTTTCAGGGTTTAGCCAGAGAATGCAGCCAAAACGACGTGGGTCGTGGTAACGTAATTCATGTTCTTCAAAGCGAATAATGAAGTGATCATGTTTTCGTAATTCATCTTGAGGATTGCATAAACGGAAGCTTCCTGACATTCCTAAATGCCAAAGCATTTGATCTTGTTCGAACTCTGCCAAGATATATTTTGAGCGGCGATTTAATCCAATAAGACGTTGCCCAACAAGTTTTTGAACATCATCAGGTATTGCCCAGCGTAAGCTTGGGTTACGTACTTCCACACTTAGAACTTTTTGATTCAATAGAGGAAATAAACTGGTTTTGGTTGTTTCGACTTCGGGTAACTCAGGCATGCCAACTCGCAGAATTAACAGATATACTGGAATAATCAAGTATATCGTGTGGTATGTAATATTTCAGAGATTACTATGTCAGATATTTTACCATTAAGCTGGTTTCAACGTGAAACTTCACAGGTTGCTCATGATTTAATTGGATGCGTGCTATGTAAGCGACAAGCTGATGGACACGTTGTTCGGTGTACGATTACCGAAACGGAAGCTTATTTAGGAATTCGAGATAAAGCCTGCCATAGCTATAATGATAAACGTACAGCTCGAACTGATGTGATGTATGGTTCAGGTGGCACGATTTATGTCTATTTAATTTATGGCATGTATGAAATGCTCAACCTCATTACTCAGATAAAAGGCATCCCGGAAGGGGTGATGATTCGTTCTGCATTTTTAAGTGGGGCTTCAACCAAAAAAGAATATAAGCTTTTAGCTGGACCCGGCAAACTGACACGCTATTTAGGTATTGATCGGTCTTTAAAAGGCCAGACTTTAGGTGAAGAATCTGGGCTATGGATTGAATCGGCATCAACGCAGCCTGAAGTGGTGATGACTCCACGTATTGGAATTGACTATGCCGAAGAAGCAAAAGATTGGCCGGAGCGCTATTGCTGGAAAGATCATCCATCTTTAAGCCGTTAATTCAAATCTGGAAATCAATTTTCAGATATCGAAAAGGCTGTTTTAGATTTATAACAATGCAGAGCGAATTCAATATCCAGACAAGACACTACTTTTTGTTATCATAACTACAATATAAATAAAGGAAATAAGCATGTCCTTCTTACGCTTAGACCGACTTCATTACTGTATTTTGATGAGTATGGGCTGTATTTCTAGCCCACTTGTTTGGGCAGATGACTTAGCTCAAGACATTACGGTATTGCCAACTTTACATGTTGAAGCAACCCGTACAGATACAACTTATTTGCAAACACCAGCTTCGGTTTTTCGAATAGATGCGCCTCAAGTTGATACTTCTTCACAAGTGAATTTAACTGAAGTTGTGAAAGGTATACCGAGTTTACAGATTCGTAATCGTGAAAATTATGCGCAAGATTTACAGCTCTCAATGCGTGGTTTTGGTGCACGTTCTACTTTTGGTGTTCGAGGTATTCGCCTGTATGTTGATGGTATTCCTGCAACAATGCCAGATGGACAAGGCCAAACCTCTAATATTGATTTAAGTAGTCTGGACCATGTCGAAGTACTAACAGGACCTTTTTCTTCACTGTATGGAAACTCATCTGGTGGAACGATTTTAACGTCTACAAAAGAAGGGCAGGGTAAAGACTCGATTGAGCTGAGTTACTCGGGTGGTAGCCACGATAAAAGTCGAGCGGGGCTTGTGCTACAAGGTGGTGCAAAGGGTGTGAATGAACCAAGTTATGTTATTAGTTCATCATATTTTGATACCGATGGTTACCGAGAACATAGCGGTGCAGAAAAAGTATTAAACAATGCAAAGCTCAGTTGGAATCTTGATGATGGAAGTAAAATCAACTGGGTGACCAACTATGTCAAAATCCATGCGGATGATCCGCAGGGTTTAACCCATGATCAGTGGAATGCTAATCCAAAGCAACAAGTGCCTTTTTTAAAGCAATTTAATGTTCGTAAAGATATTGAACAAACTCAAACGGGCGTGACGTGGTCTAAGCCAATTAATGATAAAAATGAACTTTATGCGATGGCATATTTAGGCAATCGCCAAGTGACACAATATCAATCTATCCCTAAGTCGACACAAGATGCCAGTATAAATCATGCTGGTGGGGTAATTGATTTTGAGCGTAATTATTATGGCGCTGACTTCCGTTGGACGGGTAAAGAACTATTGCCGAATATGACGATCAGTGCAGGTGTTGCACTTGATGCAATGGATGAAGATCGCAAAGGCTTTGAAAACTTTAACTTAGTAAACGGTCAGCCTTCTTATGGTGTTAAAGGTAATTTACGCCGCGAAGAAGATAATACTTTGTGGAATATTGACCCCTATTTACAAGCTTCGTGGCAGTTCTTACCAACATGGCGTTTAGATACGGGCGTACGTTACAGTAATGTCCACTATAAGTCGGAAGATCATTATTTGAGCAATGGCGACGATAGTGATAAAACCGATTACAATAAAGTTTTACCTTCTGCTGCTTTAAGCTGGCAAATTTTACCTGAACTTATGGCGTATGTGAGTTATGCCAAAGGTTTTGAAACACCGACATTTACTGAAATGGCATATCGTCCAGATGGGGAAAGTGGTTTTAATTTTGATTTAACAGCATCAACAAGCGATACCTATGAAACAGGTTTAAAGTCACAGAATCATTTGGGTGATTTTACTTTGGCAGTTTTCCAGACTAAAACCAAAGATGATATTGTTTCAGCAGGGAATTCTAACGGCCGTTCAACATTCCGTAATGCAGATAAAACCTTACGTGAAGGTGTCGAGTTTGCATGGAATAAAAAATTGTGGCGAGATTTAACTGCAACTGCTAGCTATACCTATTTAGATGCAACCTTTGATGCTGATATTCCAGCCTCAGGAAGTGTTGCTCAAATTCCATCAGGGAATGCGATACCGGGTATTGCTAAAAATCAGGCTTACGCATCTTTGGCTTGGCAACCTACGCACGGTTTATATGGTGGTGTAGATATACAGTATATGGATAAAGTATACGTGAATGATACCAATAGTGACGCAGCGCCAAGCTACAGTGTAACCTCAGCTAACGTTGGTTATGCATGGGTGATGGGCGATTGGAAAGTAAATAGCTTTGCCCGTGTTGATAACTTGTTTGATAAAAACTATGCAGGTTCAGTGATCGTAAATGACGGTAATGGACGCTACTTTGAGCCAGCGGATGGACGTAACTGGAGCGCAGGTTTACGTGTAATTAAGCAATTCTAGGAATTAAAAATGGCAAAATTATTTGAAACGGTTAACTTTGGTTCACTACAACTGGTCAATAGAATTGTAATTGCCCCAATGTGCCAATATTCGGCAACAGATGACGGTGAAGTGACCTATTGGCATGAGCAGCAATGGGCAAATTATGCGTTGTCTGGTGCAGGGCTTTGTATTGTAGAGGCGACGGCTGTACAAGCTGAGGGACGTATTAGTTATGCTGACCTTGGACTTTGGAATGATCAGCAACGTGACCAAATCAAAACGTTATTGGGTAAGGTTCGCACACTTTCACCGATGCCATTTGGAATTCAGTTAGCACATGCAGGTCGTAAGGCTTCTACTGAAAAACCGTGGTTAGGCAAAGGGCAAATTGCAAAAGATCAGCCACATGGTTGGCAAACGGTTGCTCCAAGTGAAAGTACCTTTTCAGTGCATGATGCAGCGCCCCATGCTTTGACCATTGCTGAGATTAAACAAGTTCAACAAGACTTTGCAGCAGCAGCAAAACGTGCTGTAGAAGCTGGCTTTGAGTTAATTGAAGTGCATGGTGCGCATGGTTACTTGTTACATCAATTCTTATCGCCAATTGCGAATCAGCGTACTGATGAATATGGCGGTTCTTTAGAAAACCGTATGCGCATGACACTTGAGGTTCTTCAGGCAATTAAACTCGCTGTTCCAGATGGTTATCCAGTAGGAGTTAGATTGTCTGCTACCGATTGGTTGGATGGTGTAGAACACTGGGATGTTGAATCTACAGTTGGTTTATCAAAAGCTTTAGAGCAGTTGGGTGCAGCCTATGTGCACGTGTCTAGTGGTGGTTTGCATGAGCATCAATCTATTCAGATTGGAGCTGGCTACCAAGTTCCATTTGCTGAACAAGTCAAAAAGCATGTGTCTATTCCAGTCATTGCTGTAGGGCTAATTACTGAGCCAGAACATGCCGAACAAATTTTGGAAAATCAGCAAGCTGATGCCATTGGTCTTGCTCGTGCAATGTTATATGACCCACGATGGCCTTGGCATGCAGCAGCGGCTTTAGGTGCGGAAGTTAAAATTGCGCCTCAATATTTACGTTGCCAACCTCATGGGGTAAAACAGCTTTTTAATTCTTTTTAACTGTATCGGGCAAAGTCATCTTTGCCCGTTTTTCTTTAGATGAGTGAGGGTGGGCGGTGGTTTTTCAGGTTATTTTACCTATCTTGATATTGCTATTGATGGGCTATGTTTGTGTCCTCATCAAATTGGTAACGCCTGAACAGATCAAGGCACTTAGTGCATTTGTAATTAAAATTTCCTTACCCACCTTTTTAATTCATTCTTTGGCAAATAAAAATTTACAAGATATTTGGCATCCTGCCTATTTTATTGCTTATGGCGGTGGCTCTTTAATTTTATTTTTCTTGGCTTTTATTCTCTATCGAAAATATTTTAAAAATAGTTTAACCCATAGCGCTGTAATCGCGATGGGCGCTTCTATGTCCAATACTGGATTTATGGGAACTGCTATTTTGACCATGTTGATTGGCAACCATGCAGCAATCTATATTTCTTTAACCTTAATCATTGAAAATTTATTGATTGTGGCACTCATGCTGATTTTGGCCGAGGCTGGGTTACATCAACAACAAAATCTTTTACCGCTGTTAAAACAAACCTTTTTAAATTTACTAAAGAATCCAGTGATTATTGCTATTTTGGTTGGCATGGGATGTATCCTTTTAGATGTTAATCTTCCTACCATGCTTGATCAGTCTTTAGAGTTACTTGGGCGCACGGCATCACCTTTGGCTTTGTTTGCAATTGGCGGCAGTTTAGTTGGGATTGGAATCACAACAGTAAACATGCAAAGTGTTTTATTGGCGACATTTAAAGTCATCTTAATGCCATCTGTTATTTTTGCGCTTTTTTTAATAACTCCCAATGTAAGCCGTGAAATGCTTTACGCAGGAACGTTAATTGCTGCTTTACCAATGCCAATTGCTTTTGGAATTTTTGGACAAGCATATGGCCTAAATGAAAAGGCCTTAACACCTTTAATGATTAGTACCGTTGTTGGCTTTATTGGGGTGAGCGGACTTATCGCTTTGTGGTGGTAAATTAAAAAGCCCCTCGCGGGGCTTAAATCATTCACTATTTTTTCGGGGCTGGCTGTGCAGGAGTAGTGGCTGGTTGTTTACTTTTTTCTGCAATAATTTTATCAACTGAAGCTAAAGATTCTCTAGCATTGGGAACATTTTGGTTAGCTAACTCAGTAAAAATCTTTTTAGCCTGTGGCAAATTTTGCGGAATGATATTGCCATTGGCCATCATGGTCGCTAAAGCCATAGACGCTGGTGCATAACCTTTTTGCGCAATTGATTGTAAAGATTCAATGCCTTGACGTTTCATGAGTGGGTTTTTATTTTCCACACCTTGGCTAATATCATAAAGCGCTTTGACCTGAATCGCAGGGTAATTGCCTTTTCTAATTAAAGGCGCTAACTTTTGCAGGGCAATTTGATGCGACTGCGGTTTTTTCTGAGCAAATAAAATCGTAGCAATTTTTACAGTCGCATCATCAGAACCTTGAGCTGATGCCTTTTGAATATATTGACTGAATTTGTTGCTATCTTTGCCAACTCCTAGTTTACCTGTCTCATAGATTTGAGCGAGTGTGTAACTCGCTTGTGCATAACCTTTATTAGATGCATCTTCATAATATTTAATAGCTTTAGACGAATCTTTTGCTGTGCCTTGCCCCATTTGAGTCATATAACCTAAGTTATAGATTGCTTGAGCATTACCCGTTTGAGCTAGGCGTTGCATTTCCTGAAATGCAGCTGGGTAATTTTTTGCTGCATAGAGTTGTTCAGCTTGTTTAAAAGCATCTGTTTTAGCAGCAGTCGTAGTGTTGTTATCTGCCGCAAAAATTGATGCACTTGAAAGGGTGATTAGGCTTGCGATTAGTAATTTCTTCATTTCTTTTTAACCTTTTACTTCGTAGCTACATCAATCCATTGATGCATTAAATAGTTTCAAGTTTTCATCATAAATCTTGAACGCTGAAAGTAAACAGCCGATTTGTATATAAAGCACTGCACTTTGGGCAAATTGTGGAGAAAATAATAGCCACTCTGACAAAGTTCAAAATGGCTATCTGTATTATTTTGCTGACTTGAGTAATGCTTCAATTTGTTTAGCATCACTTGGTACACCCGAAATTCTTTGACCATCTTGCAAGAATAGGGTAGGCGTTCCATCAATATTTAATTTACTACCTAAAGCTATATTTTTCTGAATTGGAGTTGAACAGTTTTTGCTGGTTGTAGGTAACTTACGGTTAAGCATATAGTTTGTCCAAGATTCTGCCGGATTTTTTGAGCACCAGATTTGAGTTGATATTTTTTCGGCGTTTGGATGCAAACTGGTCAGAGGATAAAGGAAGACATATACCGTTACGTTATCAACCCCAACCATATTTTGTTCTAAGTGTTGGCAATACGGGCAATCCGGATCGCTAAAGATATAGATCGTGCGTTCGCCTTTTCCTTTTACGTATTTAATCGCTTGATTGAGCGGTAAGCTTTTAACATCAATCTTACCCAATTCAGCAATTCGTTCATCAGTCATATTTTTTTGTTGTTTAATGTCGACTAAATTACCTACAAAAAAATATTTGGCATCTTGGTTGGTATAGACAATACGACCGCTTGTATACACTTCATAAATGCCTTGTACAGGAGATTGAAAAACACCCTTTACAGGCAAATCGGGATAATTTGTCTTAAGATTTTGTTCAAGTGTTTTAACGTCAGCATGAGCAGAACCGAAAATAGCCAAACTCAACATGAGTGTAGCAAGTTTAGTCTTCATCTTTTTTCTCTTTAATTTCAACAGGGTTAATGATGGCATATAAAACTTAAAAAATTGACGTTCTAATTTAATGAATTCATTAGTATTTTGTATCTATTAAAAAGCCCACGATGTTAAAGGTGGGCTTTTAACTAACTATAAAATTAACTATTGTGGTCTAGCAACATCACCGCTTAAGGCTTCTGGTAAATCTAGAATTTTAAGGCCTAGTTCTTCAAGGACTGCGGGTTTAGCAACGACCAAGGCAAGATAGCCCTCATCATTTGCAACACTATTGACCACTTCAACATCGTTATGGAGTTGAGCTTTCGCCGCAGGTACTTCACCAATGCCTTGTACTACATGTAACCAATGTTTAGGTTTAGCTTTAAACCAAAGACGTGCCACGATTTCTTGACCTAGGTAACAGCCCTTGTCGTAATTGACACCTTCACGTTGATGTAAACGCAATTCTTGTGGTTGGAATTCATGTTCAGTTGCCTGTGTAATCCAAGCTTGTCCAGAAAGAATCGCTTGTTTTTGCCATTCAGAGATATCTGTTTCTACGGTAGAGAACTCAGTTTGATGACCTGCAATTTTTGGAAAAACAGTGCCTTGTTCACTTAAGGCCATTTTCGAAAAAGCACCAAACTTTTTAATATGTTTGGTAAACTCTTCTGCTTGATCTTGAGCAACTACAATTTCAAAACTTTCCGCATTAATCTTTTTTAACCATAAGCCAAAATGAATACGACCTTTAAGGTCACAAATGGCTGTATAGCGAGTTTCATTTTCAGCTAAACGTTCTGTATCTACAGTAACTTGGCCTTGTAAAAACTTTTGTGCATCTACGCCGTTTAAAGCATATGAGGAGAAAGCAAGCAGACTCATGATTAATCTCAAATTCAATATGTTTCTTTATGATTGCTGACTATTTTGCTCCATTTTTACTAAAAAAACAGCCATAGTTTTCGTAATTTGATTTTCTCCTGAAGATTGCTTTTTGTTTAAAAAAACACCAAAAATATACGTTCGAATAAATCGGAAGGTTTAAGCTAATAAACATAATTTCAATAATTTTAAGGAAATTAAAATAAGGAGAATATGATGGCAACAGGAACAGTAAAATTTCATCGCGTGTTTAAGGCACCAGCCGAGCGAGTTTATCGTGCATTTTTAGATCCAGATGCTTTAGTAAAGTGGTTACCACCTCATGGCTTTACTGCAAAGGTCCATAGTTTTGATGCAAATGTTGGTGGTTCATATAAAATGAGTTTTACCAATTTTTCGACAGGGTCAACTCACGCTTTTGGTGGAACCTATGTTGAGTTAGTTCCCAATGAGTTAATTCGCTATAACGACCAATTTGATGATCCAAATTTACCGGGAACCATGCAAGTCACTATTACATTAAAAACTGTAATGGTGGGTACAGAAGTACACATTACACAAGAAGGCATACCTGAAGTTATCCCTGTGGAAGCATGCTATTTGGGATGGCAAGAATCCTTATCTTTACTGACTTTGTTAATAGAAGCGGATATTCCTGATCAATAAAACGATTAATGAGAAATAAAAAAGCAGGGCTATAGCCATGCTTTTTTGATATTTCAATATAGTTCTAATTGATTGTGTTGTTCCAATATTTTAACTACAGCAGAAAAATCTATGTTTTGAGCATCGGTTTTATGTATCTGGTTAAACTGTTGTTGAATCAGATTTAAGGTGGGGAGATCTAAGTTACTTGCTGTGATCAAATCTATTGCAATACCAATATCTTTTTGCAATAAATTTAGAGCAAAGGTTTTATCAAACTTTCTGCTTAGAACACGTTGAGCCATAATATTTTCTGAAATATTGCTTTTTCCACTGGAGTGATTAATGCAATTTATAGCTGAATGTAAATTAACCCCATGAGCTTTTAGTACACAGAGTCCTTCTGCAAGTGCCCACAAATGGGTTGCCATTAAAGTATTATTTACGGCCTTTACTGCAAATGCTGAACCACTGTCACCGACATATTCAATTAAACCTGCAAAAGCTTGAATAATTGGGCGAGCTTTTTCAAAGGAGATCTGATTTCCCCCAACCATCACTGTCAATGTCCCACGTTCGGCACCTATAGTCTGCCCAGAAACGGGAGCATCTAAATAATCCACACCTTGATGCTTGAGTTGTTGATTAAGTCTTTTGGCTATGTCGGGTACCCCACTTGTACAGTCTATCCAGATACTACCTTGCTTTGGTGAGCAGCTTTCAAGCAGATTTTCTACATTTTGACTCGTGGGCAGACATGAGAAAATAATATCGGCCTGTACAGCTTGTTGCAGACTCACTGCTCTTGTAGCAAAAGTCTGTTGATGTTGTTTTGCTTTTTCGAAGTTGCGATTCCATACATAAACCTGACGAGATACTTTTGTAAGATGAGATGCCATATGCCACCCCATCGCTCCTAAACCAATAAAGGAAACACTTTGAATCAATGGATATCTCCTGATTTAGATATGTGGTACATGGTTAAGAGACTCCACAGGTTTCTCTACAGCATTAGTTCCTGTTGCTTCTGTACGATTGAGTAATAGGTTAAGAACAATTGCTGCAAGTGTCGCAGTTCCAATACCTCCTAAGTCAAATGGCCCAATATGTAGACTGAAATTTCCAGCGCCCATAATTAAGCTGACTGCCGCAATAATTAGCGTACTATTTTTAGTAAAATCAACTTTGTTATCGATCCAGATTTTTGCACCCGCAACAGTAATCAGACCAAATACTACAATCGAGGCGCCGCCTAATAAGGCAACAGGAATCGTACTGATGACTGCTCCAAATTTAGGAGAAAGGCCAAGCAAAATTGCGAACAGCCCCGCAACTACAAAAATAGTGGTGGAATAGACTTTTGTAACGGCCATTACCCCAATATTTTCAGCATATGTTGTCATGCCTGTACCGCCTATCGATGCAGATAAACTTGTACAAATACCATCGGCAAAAAAAGCACGACCCATATATGGAGATAGATTACGCCCTGTCATGGCAGAAACAGCTTTGAAATGTCCTAAGTTTTCAGCCAATAGAATAATCGCGACAGGTGCAATCAGTAAAATAGCATTGGTATTAAAAACAGGGGAATGAAAAGTAGGTAGACCAAACCATGCTGCTTGATTGATCACACTAAAATCAATTGGTTTACCTAACCCTAAGAGATTGGTAAGTAGAAAGTAAATAAAATAAGCACTGACTAGCCCGATGAGTAATAGAAGGCGGCGAATCATGCCTCGTGTAAAAACTGCAACTGTACTAATACATAAAATAGTAAGAACAGCCATCCATGTATCAAAGCTATTAGTAGAGACACTTTTAATTGTTACCGGAGCAAGATTTAAACCAATAATCATGACGATAACCCCAGTGACAATTGGCGGCATGAACCGTTCAATCCATGCAGTTCCAGTTTTCATGACCACTAAACCGATGAGTGCATAGATCAAACCACAAATTATGGTTCCTCCAAGAGCTAATGCAATGTTTGGGTTTGCTCCTACACCTGTGTAGCCTGTTGCTGCTGCGACTGCTCCAATAAATGCAAAGCTTGAACCAAGGTAGCTTGGCATGCGGCCACCCGTGATTAAAAAGAATAGGATTGTACCGATGCCCGTTATAAAAATAGTGAGGTTTGGATCAAAACCCATCAACAATGGTGCTAAAACGGTTGCTCCAAACATGGCAAAGGCATGCTGTAGCCCCAAAATCATACTTTTGCCTGGTGGAAGATATTCATCAAGCTGCACAGGTGTTTCTAAATTACCTGTATAAGGCGTAAATTTAGGAAACCAAGATTCTTTTGTTCGCATAACAGATCCTCTTTTTCATTTTTATCTGCATTAGCATGCTGTTTGTAATTCGCAATAACTGCGGTTGAAGTACATAAGTGCATTAAGTCCACTTTGGTGTTTCATTGCTTTGACCGCACAAAATAAGACATCATGACTACCGATACTCATGCTTTGTACAATTTCACAATCAAAGGACACCAAGGCCTCATTCAAAATCGGAGAACCAGTGATTAGCTTGCTCCATTCCCCATGAGCAAAGCGTTCTGGCATTGGTGTTTTCCCGCCGAATATTGTAGATAGCGTACTTTGATGGGCAGCTAAAGTATTGACGCAAAGCACCTCATTCTGTTTAAAAGTATTAAAAACTGATGCTGAGCGATTCAGGCAAACTAATAGAGTTGGTGGTGTATCGGTTACACTGCATACTGCCGATGCAGTAAAACCAGCCTGTCCAGCAGGGCCTTCTGTTGTAATAACATTGACTGCTGCTCCAAGATTTGCCATTCCTTGTCTAAAAATATCCTGATTAATTTCTAAATGTATAGAACTGGGTTGGATATGAGATGTAGATAATAATAAGTCTGAAGCATTTTTTTTATTACATTTTTGCATGATTGGTCTCCGGCCCCGATACCTTTTTTCATGACGAATCGAGGCTAATACATTGTGTTATACCTGATTTGAGTTGGTTTAATTGTTGCCATCCTTCATCCCACGTGGGCAATTGATGCAATCTCAACTAATGCATCTGGCTTGACCAATCCTGTTTGAATACAGAAACGGGCAGGCTTGTCGCCTGGAAAATATTCTGCATAAACTGTATTGATCGACGCATAATCTGCCCAATCTTTAATAAAAATTGAATTGAAGGTCACATCGTCCATTGAACCGCCAGCAGTTTCGATTACCTTTTTTATAGTTTCTAAAATATGGCGAGTTTGACCAGCAGCATCACCTACGTAGACCACTGTATTATTTTCATCAAAAGCTAGAGTTCCTGAAACATAAACAATATTGTCGGCTTTAGTTGCAGGTACATAAGGGGCTAGAGGAGCCGAGGTTCCTTCAGGAATAACAACTTGTTTTGGCATATTCTTTATCCTCATTTAGGCGTCTTTTTTGAAATATTTTAGGCGCGATGTTTATGCCGATTTACTGAGCAATTCTGGTGTTGTTTGAAAGCTTTCTATAAAAGAATTGGTATCAGATACCCAACCAAAGAAAGTCTTGATGTTATATAAGGCAGCGTCGTGAGCCTCTTGAGGTCCGGCTTGATAGCAAGCATCTTTAAGTGCAACACCGAAATATTCCAAAAAGAAACCATCACGTAAGGTGGATTCAACGCAGACATTAGTCGCAATGCCAACGAAGACTAAATTACGAATACCTCGAGCACGTAAAATGCTGTCGAGTGCAGTGTTAAAGAAACCGCTGTAGCGTGGCTTTTCAATAATGATGTCTTGTGGAAGAGGTTGTAACTCATCAATTAAGGCAAAGTCCCAACCGCCTTTAGATAAAAGTTGACCTTGTAACTCGGGCCGTTTACTCATGGTTTTTAAGGCATTAGATTTATGAAAATTTGGTGAACCTAAACCACCAGCCTCGACGTAGTTCTTATCCCAACCATTTTGAAAATAGATGACTTGAATCCCTGCACTATGTGCAGCATCGATCGCCTTTTTAATATTTTCGACTACAGGTTTAGTCTTTGAGACATCAAAACCTGCTAAATCTAGGTATCCACCTAAAGATGTATAAGCATTTTGCATATCAATCACGATCAGTGCAGTTTGTTCAGGGGCAAGCTGAATAGCTTCTGGTTCAGCTTTTAATACTTTGCCCGTCCCAATTTGTGCAGTGAAATCGGCACACACGATATTAGAGGTAACACTGCTCATGCCGTTTTCTCCAAAATATTCAAGCTAGAAGAAGGTTCAACCTCAATTTCAATATGTTTACGACATGCCATTAGAGGTTGGATACGTTGGCCAAAATCTTCAACACCTTGTACAAAATCATCAAAGGTCAGTAAAATGCCTTCAGTACCTTCAATGCTAGAAATTTCATCTAACATTTCAGCAACCTTTTCATAAGAACCAACCAGAGTTCCCATGTTGATATTGACGGGAGAAACGCTGGATGCCATTTGTCTAATATTGGTGTCATTACCTGATTTTTTATCTTTATTGCCTTGGTTCGTGAGCCAGTTGATAGCCTCCAGATCTGCACCATCGTTGTAGTGCTGCCACTTTGCCATTGCTTCTTCATTTGTTTGTGCGGCAATGACCATAAACAGCACATAGGTTTGAACATTGCGTCCAGTTTTATCGGTGTGTGCTTTTAGACGGTCGTTGATTTCTGCATATGCTGTTGGCGTGTTTAGCCCTTTTCCAAATACAAAGTTGTAGTCTGCATATTTTGCAGAAAAGGCAAGTCCACTTTCAGATTGACCTGCACAAATAATTTTCATATCTGCTTGAGGCCTAGGTTTAACTTGGCAATCTTCCATTTGGAAAAACTCGCCTTTAAAGTCAGATTTTCCTGTTGCCCAAAGCTCTCTTAAAATTTCGACATATTCTGATAAGTACTCATAACGTTTGCCGAAGTACTCATCCCCAGGCCACATATTCATTTGGGTATATTCAGGTGCTTGCCAGCCTGTCACAACATTTAGCCCAAAGCGACCATTTGAAATCGAGTCAATTGTTGATGCCATGCGTGCAACAATTGCAGGGGGCATGACTAAGGTTGCTGCGGTTGCATAAATTTTAATTTTACTGGTGACAGCTGCTAGGCCAGCCATAAGCGTAAATGTTTCTAAGTTATAGTCCCAAAATTCAGTTTTTCCGCCGAAACCACGTAATTTGATCATGGATAAAGCAAAGTCAAAACCATAATGTTCAGCGCGTTGAACAATCTGTTTGTTGAGTTCAAAACTCGGTTTATATTGCGGTGCGTTCTCAGAAAGCAACCAGCCATTATTTCCAATTGGAGTAAAGATGCCGATCTTCATATGGAATCCCCATCATGAGTTTGTAAGATCACACCGAAAATATATAAAGCTTTAAATTTCCGGTGTCTCGTTTTGTGTTTTTAATAATGCATACTATGTGCCAACTTATTAAAATTAATATTTATTAATAACTTGAATATATTGTTTGGTATAAAATTTATCAAATGGTAAAAAATATGGCATTTATGCACCATGATAAGTCCAAAGTGCTTCATTGCGTATCTTCTGATCAATTTTGGAAATAAAAAAACTGCATGTTTAGAGCAGGCAGTTTTTAAAATTTAAAAAAAGAAGGAATGAGCTATACAATTTTGCATGTATCTTCAAAGCTTAAACGTGGCAAGCGCTTATAAACTTTTTGATTATCTCCATAACCAATATTAATTATCAGATTAACATGGTGGTGGGTATGTGCAAAAAACAGTTCATCCACTTGTTTCGCGTCGAAGCCAGACATAGGACCTGTATCTAGTCCTAAGCTACGACAAGCCATAATCAAATAGGCTGCCTGCAAAGAGCTGTTACGAAAAGCAGTTTCGTGTGCCATTGCTTCACTTGATGTAAACCAAGATTTTGCATCGGCGTAGGGAAATAATTTAGGCAATTTTTCATAAAATTTTGTATCGGTTGCAACCAAAACAGTGACAGGAGCTGTCATCGTCTTTTCTATATTGCCAGACGACAATGCTGGCTTGAGTTTTTGTTTAGCTTCCGGTGTGGTTAAAAATACAAAACGAGCAGGACTACAATTGGCAGAAGTCGGTGCCATTTTGGCCAGATCATAAATTTGTTGAATTTGCTCAGGGCTGACGGCTTTGTCTAACCAATTGCTGTGGGTTCTGGCTTCTAAAAAGAGTTGATCTAAAATATTTAATGTTTGTTTATTCATGATAAAACCTTAATGCTATGGAAAAATTGGATGAACGTTTGATTTAGTCGTTGAGATTCGGTCACTGTGGAAGCATGTGCACCAGAAGGCAAAATATTGATTTGAGCATGATCAAGTTGAGTAAACAGATCGTGTGATTTATGTACTGGAACTAAAAAATCATCTTGATTAGCAACGATATGAATTGCGGTGTCTTGCAATGCCTGTAGGTGCTCTGCTTGTAATTGGAAATCCATTAATGCTTTGAGTCGGGCAAATACATTTGTCTTAGGTGGAAAGTTTTGGAGTTGAATATCTTCGGTATTTTTAATGTGACTATGATTCTGAGAAATCCATGCTGGAGGATACAAAAACAATGCCTGTGCACGCACATAGGCTTCAGCGCCTGCTGATGCTAACAATGCAATACGGGCATCAAAACATTTTTGCGTATGGGTATCTAACTCATCCCACGCATTAATCAGTGTAAGGCTGAGCATGGTAATTGAGCTAGATTGTAGTTGTTTTGCGAGTTCCATTCCTATGATGCCACCCAAAGCATGCCCGATCATATGGAACTCATGAATTTGAAGATGTTCTAATAAGTGTAGTACTTGATTCGCCATGTCACACATATGGTAATGTGCAGGTAATAAAGCACTGTCTTGGTGGCAACCTTCTTGGTCATAAGTCACGACGTTGAAATGTGCACTTAACGATTCGAGTTGTGGACTCCAAAAACTAGCATGGCCACCTAACCCAGATGACAAAATCAAATAAGGGGCATCTTTCTGAGATGAAGATGGATAAATATAATATTTCATTTTTTACCATTTGATAAAATAATGAAGAATTAAAAAGCAATTTGTATGCCTGAATTAATGAATAATGGCAAATTTAGACAATATTTAGAGCAAAAGATTCAAATTGTACAGGTAGGCAAATCAATGTGATGATTAAGCCAATACTATTTAGATTAAGCTGAGTAGGTGTCAGAAATGGATATACACATTAAAAGAATTTATGAAAATGTTGACCCTAGTGATGGAAAGCGTATTTTAGTTGACCGCCTGTGGAGTAGGGGAATTAGTAAGGAAAGTGCGCATTTAGATTTGTGGCTAAAAGAAGTGGCTCCTTCAAATGAACTTCGGAAATGGTTTCATGCAGCAACGCCGGACCATTGGCAAGAATTTAAACAGCGTTATTTAGAAGAACTTGAGACCAATCCAGCAGTTAAAGAATTACACGAGATCGCATCGAAGCATAAACTCACGCTCTTATATTCAGCAAAAGATCTTGAAAATAACCATGCAATTATTTTGAAGGAATATTTATTGAACATAAATTAAAGTGAATATATAAATTTTTTTTTGGTAAAAGTCTTTTATATAAAACTTTAAAAAATGAGTCATATCTCGCATAATATACTTTTTGAGGTTTTTTTCATGTCTTTGCCTAATTGTCCAAAATGCCAATCAGAATATACTTACCAAGATGGCGAATTATTGATTTGTCCTGAATGCTCGAATGAGTGGAAAGAGGGTGAAGTTTCAGCATCTGAAGAACAAGAAATTATTAAAGATGCAAACGGCAATGTTTTAGCAGACGGTGACAGCGTAACTGTTATTAAAGATCTAAAAATTAAAGGTTCGTCATCGGTTGTGAAAGTGGGAACTAAAGTAAAAACAATTCGCTTAGTTCCAGATGCAAGTGATGGTCACAATATTGATTGTAAAATTGATGGTATTGGGCAGATGAAGCTTAAGTCTGAATTTGTAAAAAAAGCTTAAACTGTTAATTTTAATTACATTTCAGTAGAGATATACACTTATATCTCTACTTTTTAAATTTCTAACATCATTATAATTTTATTACGAAAAAGTATAAAAAATGGGCTATTCAAGGAATGATTGCCCCTTTATATTGTCATAAATAACAAATAACTTTCGTCCAGAATAATAACGAAAGTCATACCCACACCAACAAAAAAATGAGGTTTTTATGGCAGGATGGTACGAAATTTCACAAGCGAGTGATGGACAATACCGCTTTATTTTAAAGGCAGGAAATGGTGAACCTATTTTAAATAGTGAGCTATATAAAGCAAAAGCTTCTGCTGTAAATGGTATTGAATCAATTCAGAAAAACAGTGGTGATGACGCCCGATATGAGCGTTTAACTGCAAAGAATGGAAAACCCTATTTCAATTTAAAAGCTGCGAATCATCAGATTATTGGCACGAGTCAGTTCTATGCGAGCGAAGCTTCACGAGATAAAGGAATTGAGTCTATTAAAACCAATGGTTCATCAACGAACATCAAAGATTTAACAGTTCAAGCATAAAATTGAGTTAAAAAAAAGCAGCTTTTAAAAGCTGCTTTTTTTATTTATGTATGTAATTAACGCGCTAATTTAGTTAAAAGATCTTCTTTAGTTAAATTGCTCGCTTCAGCATCACGACGGCCTTTATATTCAAAAGTACCAGCATCAAGGCCTTTTTCACCAATCACAATACGGTGTGGAATGCCCATCAATTCAAGGTCAGAGAACTTAACACCCGGACGTTCGTTACGGTCATCAAGCAACACATCAAAACCTTGAGCTTGAAGTTCTGCATAAAGTGCTTCTGCTGCTTCAAGAGTACGTGGAGATTTGTGTGCATTCATTGGAACAATTGCAATCTCAAAAGGTGCAATGGCTTGTGGCCACATAATGCCTTTGTCATCGTAATTTTGTTCAATTGCAGCTGCAACTACACGTGTTACCCCGATACCGTAGCATCCCATTGTTACTGTAAATGGTTTGCCATCTTCACCTAAGACTTTACAGCCTAAAGCTTCAGAGTATTTAGTCCCAAGTTGGAAAATATGACCTACTTCAATACCACGTTTAATTTGTAGCGTGCCTTTACCATCTGGAGATGGGTCGCCTTCAACCACATTACGTAAGTCAAAAACTTCGGTAATTTGCGCATCACGTTCCCAGTTTACGCCTACTGCATGTTTATCAGTTTCATTTGCACCAGCAACGAAGTCTGAAAGAACAGATGCAGCGCGGTCAACAATTACAGTTAAGCCTTTTTCGACTAAACCTTGTGGACCTGTAAAGCCAGCAGTTAAACCAAATGCTTGAAGTTGTTCTTCAGTTGCAAAAGTAAGAGGCGCAGCCACTAAAGGATGCTTCTCGGCTTTAATTTCATTCAGTTCGTGGTCGCCACGTACAAATAGAGCAACGACAGGAACCTGACCTTTTTCGTCAGCAACGCCTTGAACCAATAATGCTTTAACAGATTGCTTCGGATCAGCATTTAAGAATTGGCAGACGTCATCAATCGTTTTTTGATTTGGTGTTTCAACCAATTTAAATTCTTGTGTAGGTGCTGCGCGTTCACCGACTAAAACAGCCTCAGCCATTTCAACGTTCGCTGCATAGTCAGATTCAGTTGAAAATGCGATGTCGTCTTCACCACTTGCAGCTAATACATGGAACTCGTGTGAAGCTGAACCACCAATAGAACCTGTATCGGCTTGTACTGGACGGAAGTCTAAACCTAAGCGAGTGAAAATACGGCTATAGGTGTCGTACATCACATCATAAGTTTCTTGTAGTGATTCTTGAGTTGCATGGAAAGAATAAGCATCTTTCATAATGAACTCACGTGAACGCATTACACCAAAACGAGGACGAATTTCATCACGGAATTTGGTTTGAATTTGGTAGAAATTTACAGGAAGCTGCTTATAACTTTTAAGTTCGTTACGCGCCATATCTGTAATAACTTCTTCATGCGTTGGCCCAAGTACAAATGGGTTCGCATGACGATCTTTAAAGCGTAATAATTCAGGACCATATTGTTCATATCTACCCGATTCTTCCCAAAGACTTGCGGGTTGAGTCACGGGCATGAATACTTCCATTGCGCCTGAGCGGTTCATTTCTTCACGAACAATCGCATCTACTTTTTTAAGCACACGTGTTCCCATCGGCAGCCATGTATATAAACCAGATGCCAATTTACGAATCATCCCCGCACGTAACATGAGCTGGTGTGAAATCACTTCAGCATCATTTGGGGTTTCTCTCAACGTTGCAAATAAAAAGCGGCTTGCGCGCATGGAAAAAGTCCTAAAAGTTAAGCGTTATAAAAACGCAGATTATACGATAATCGCTGCATTATGACATGAATCGTTGAGTTTGACGCAGCATAAAGTTTTTCAAGTCATCTAGATAAGTGAAAATGACGGGTACAACCACAAGAGTCAACAGGGTAGAGGTAATCACGCCTCCAATCACAGCGTGAGCCATTGGTGCGCTTTGCTCACCGCCTTCGCCAAGACCTAAAGCTAAGGGAACCATCCCCATCACCATGGCGCTTGTCGTCATTAAGATGGGACGTAAACGGGTTTTGCCCGCTTGTAAAATTGCATCATAACGGCTTATACCCTGATCCATTGCTTTCTTAATAAAATCGATAAGCAAAATCGCATTTTTGGTAACCAGCCCCATCAACATGATAATGCCAATAATTGAAAAAAGGTTCAGGGTACTTTTGAACAAGAAGAGGGCAAGAAAAACGCCAATGAGTGACAATGGTAAAGAGGTCATAATTGCCGCTGGATGAATAAAGCTATTAAACTGAGAGCCTAAAACAATATAGATAAATACAATTGATAGGGTAATTGCTGTTAATGCATATCCAGCAGATTCGGCCATATCAGCATTGGCACCTTGAGTATCAAACGTATAGCCAGCAGGTAGCTTAAATGCCTTTTGCATTTTATCGATGTCTTGACCAATATCACCACTAGGTCGCCCAGATGTATTTGCCTCAATGAGTACTTCACGCTCAAGATCGCGTCGGTTAATTTGTGAAGCGCCGAGTTTTTCTTCGGTTGTTGCAACTGCGCTAAGTGGAACTAATATATTTTGCCCAGCTGCATTGGTTTTATTAGAGTTGAGATACAGGTTCTGCACATCTTGCGGAAGCATACGTTTACTTTCATTTAAACGAACATTAACGTCATAAGTTTCACCATCGTGATCTTCCCAAGTCGTTACGTTATCGCCAGCAATTAATGGGCGAATCGCGTTCGCAATCTGAGAAACAGACAAACCCAAATCACTTGCCAGTACACGATTAATTTGAACCCCCAGTGTTGGTTTAGGTTCTTTCAGTGAACTTTCTAAATCTACGACACCTTTGATTTTTTCCATTTCAGCAATAAATCGATCTGAAATTTTTTGTAGCTCATTCAGATCTGTTCCTTTAATAGAAATCATGATTGGCTTTTGCCCACCAGAGACTGAATCTTGAGCCGCAGCAATGGAAGTTACTCGAATACCGGCAACTGTTTGCAAGCGTTCACGGAACTTATTATTGAGTGTATTAAGATCTGAGCTACGTTCTTGTTTTGGTTTTAAGGTAATACCTAAACCTGCATGGTTTTTACCGGAGTCTACTTCACTGTTTACAACACCATAAGTGGAAACAACATCGGGAAATTGTCTAATAATCTGATCAACTTGATGTAGTTTAGCTTGGGTATATTCCAAGGAAGCATCTACAGGAGTTTCGAACTGAATGCGAATTTCACCTTTATCTGGGGTAGGTACGAATTCAGTTCCAATGAGTTTAGAAAGTCCTAATGCAGCAAATAATGAAGCGATTGCAATAATCACCGTGATCAAACGGAAACGTAAAGCCAACTTTAAAAGTTTTTCATAAACATGGGTAAGTCGATCTAACACATTAGAAATATGGTTAAAAAAGCGTTGTAGCCAACTATCTTTTTTCTTGACCGGATCTTTCCAATGGGCAGAAAGCATTGGATCGAGCGTAAAACTAATAAACATTGAAATTAAAACGGCTGTACTGACCGTTACGCCAAACTGATAAAAGAAACGCCCAATCAGCCCCCCCATGAAAGCAACAGGTAAAAAGACGGCCACAATCGTAAGGGTAGTTGCGAGTACAGCCAAACCAATTTCTTTTGTCCCTTCAAGGGCCGCTGTGACATGATCTTTGCCAAGTTCTGTATGTCTTACAATATTTTCCCGAACGACAATTGCATCATCAATTAATAGACCAATACTGAGTGATAGGGCTAACAGCGTCATCATGTTAATGCTAAACCCAAAAGCCCAGATAAAAGTTAGGGTTCCAAGAAGGGTAATGGGTAAAGTTAAACCTGTGATGACGGTAGAGCGGAAAGAGCCTAAAAATAATAAAACAATTAAAACTGCTAACGCGGCACCTTCAATAATGGTGCGGGTCACATCTTTAATTGAAGCACGAATGCCTTTAGAGCTATCAGCTACGACTTTATAATTTAAACCCGCAGGCATCTGAGTTTTTAACTTCTCTAAAGTTTGATAAGTTTTGTCGACGACTTGAATTACATTGGCATCGGAACTTTTTAAAATATCAATAGAGACAGCCGTTTTACCATTATAAAAAGCGCTTGATTGTAGTTCTGCTTGAGTGTCTTCAACAGTTGCCACTTGTTTTAAAAAAATCGGTGAACTATTTTTATTGGCAATCACCAAATCGCCAAATGCAAGCGGATGAATAACCTTTGATTGAATCTGTACAACCAGTTCAGAGTTCTTTTGTTGTAAGGTTCCAGCAGGAACTTCAATGTTTTCATTTTTTAGCGTATTGATGACCTGATCAATACCAATACCGTAACTTTGCAATTGCTCAGGAAGAATTTTTATTCGTATTTGCCGTTTGGCATCCCCCAATAAATTCACATTACCGACACCTGAAACTGTTTTGAGTTGAGGCACGATACGTTTATCTACATACGAACTTAATTGAGCCAAACTCATGCTACTAGATTCAAATACAACTGACATGATTGGGCTAGAGGACGGGTCGTAGCGTTGTACAATCGGTGTATCAATTTCATCACGAAATTGAGCTGTAACGGGTGCAATTTTGTCACGAACATCTTGTGCTGCAAGAGCTGATGACGTATCGAGATTAAACTCTGCCACAATCATTGAAAAGCCTTCACTTGAACGTGAAGTGATTTGTTTAATCCCTGATATTGTATTGATCTGATCTTCGAGTTTTTTTGTAATATCTGATTCGACAGCTTCAGGTGAAGCACCAGCATATTGCGTAGTGACTACAACGAATGGGAAATCGATGTTCGGAAACTCTTCAACGGTCATCCGTTTCCAAGAGGCCAGCCCCAGTACCATTAAGCTGATCATCATCATAATAGTAAAAACGGGGTATTTCACACTGATTCGAGTAAACCACATACGCTATTTGCTACCTTATTTATTTTTTTCGGTTGTAACCGTCACTTTTTTATTAATGTCGGAATCTTCAAATTGGATACGGCTCACCAGATCTGTGTTTTGTAAACCATCAACTAAAGCAATATTGTCGTTATAGCGCTGTTCAATCACTCTAATTTTCACTTTTTGAATGGTGTGATTACGTATCACCCATACAAAAGGATCATGTTGCATATTTTGAATGCTGTCTAAAGGAATTGTTTGGCCGTGCTGAGTGTCACTACGAAGAATATTTCCATTAATGAAAGCTCCTATGCTTAACGAATCAATTTTTTCTTTAGGAACTGCAAAAAATTCAATTTGTCGGCTGTTTTGATCTGCAACAGGTGAAATACGCGTAAGAGTCGCGTTTAATTGTTTAGAATTTCCCTGAATCTGATATTGAATGCTGCTACCCACTTTAAGAGCAGACTGTTGCTCAATTGGTAACTTGGCCTGTATTTCAAGTTGGTCTGGATTTACGATTTCAAACAGAGTCTGCCCAACTGATACAGTCTGACCAGGTTCTACTTGTCGTTTAGTAATTACGCCTGAAATTGGACTGGTGATAATACCGTCTTGATCGGCCTTACGGGCAATATCAACATTAGCTTGTTGGGCTTTTACGCTTTCAAGTTGCCCTTTATAGTCAACCTGACTCTGTTCAAATTCGACACGAGCAATAAACCCTTGATTAAAAAGTCGTTGCTTTCGGTTCATTAAATTGCGTGCAAGTTCAGCTTGTGACTGAGCTGAGGCAAGGTTGGCGCGCGCTTGGGCTAATCGTGCAACATTGTCCTGATTATTCAATCTCACTAAAACTTGGCCTTTTTGTACCTGCTGACCAACATTTGTAGTTACAGTGGTGGCAGTAGCACTTACTTGAGCCTGAATTGAACTTTGCTGAACCGCACGAATAGTACCCGTAAATGCAGTTTGAGAGTCAAGTGCTCCCTCTTTAACAGCTATCAGGTCTTGAGGAATGAGTTCAATTTTTGCTGGAGCTGATGCTGTTGTTTTATTTGTTTCTTGCTGATTACATGCAGCTAAAATCAAACATAAACTAATAATACTCAGTTTAAAAATAGTGGAAGGGGTGAGATGCATCTTGTGCATACAGCATCGTCCTATAATTCAAATTTTATTTTGCCCCTATTCTTGATAAACCTTTACAGTTATTCAAGCTTTTTTAAACGTTCGATAATATTTTCATACTCGCTGTTGGTACGGTTGTAGGTCTTGGTAAGTGTTTCAATTGTTTGTTTGACCCTGTAAATATTATTTAGATTGTTTTCAATCAATATCTTATGGTGCTCAGGAATAACTTCTCTCTTTCTGAAATATTCCATTTCTTGACGCTTAAATAAAATTTTGTCTTGTTGTAATTGGTCGAGTTGTTCCTGTTGATAGTTAATTTGCTTCTTTATGGCAAGTAATGTTTGATCTCTTTTAATCGTGGCTGTTTTACTATTGCTATAGGCTTTTTTTAATTTGATATCTAGTTCTCTATGCCGTGCTGACAGTGCTCGTTGACTTGATTGATTTAAATCAGCCTCGGCATTATAAGAGCGATTTCTTTTAATCACTTGCATATTTCGATCTAGAACTTCATAACCATAACGAATATGAGCAGGGGTGACTGATGTACTAATATTGGCTGTACCCTGTTGATCATAATAACGATACCAGACCACTTTAGAAGTATCGGCTAGAGCAAAAGTTGTTGAGAAACAGAGCAAACCGAAGGAAATAATACCTACAGATACAGACAAGCAGTTCCTATAAAAGGCATATTTCATCCGATTATTCATTGAAAATCCCCAAAAAAAGAAAGCTAAATCGCTTATTTTTAAATAATTAATCTTTATTATATTAGTTATTATTTAGCTGAATAAAAATATAGTCATTATAAAAAAATGATAATTTTAATTAAAGTGTGATGAGGTTAAAAGTTATTGTTTATAAATGAGAAAGTAGACAGAAATGCCTCATTGAAAATAGACCGTGAGATATGTTAAAAATACTTATAAATCTGTAAAAACAACTTTAAGTTAAATTGCATTTATATTTTATATTTATTGGGGATGGAAGATTAAATGGAAGATGCATTCCAAAATCTGAAAGTAATGGTAATTGATGACTCAAAAACCATTCGCCGTACAGCAGAAACTCTATTACAGCGCGAAGGCTGTGAAGTGATTACGGCAGTGGATGGGTTTGAAGCTTTGTCCAAAATTGCAGAAGCAAATCCTGATATTATTTTTGTCGATATCATGATGCCTCGTTTAGATGGTTATCAAACTTGCGCTTTGATTAAAAACTCTCAAAATTATCAGAACATTCCCGTTATCATGCTCTCTAGTAAAGATGGTTTATTTGATCAGGCAAAAGGGCGTGTGGTAGGTTCAGATGAGTATTTGACGAAACCTTTTAGCAAAGATGAATTGTTAAACGCGATTCGTAATCATGTAAGTTCATAATTAAGTAATTTAAGGGCAAAGAAATGACACGTATTCTCATTGTTGATGATTCACCAACAGAAACTTTTCGTTTTAAAGAAATTCTAACCAAGCATGGTTATGACGTACTTGAAGCATCTAATGGCGCAGATGGTGTAACTCTGGCAAAAGCAGAACAGCCTGACTTAGTGTTAATGGATGTTGTAATGCCAGGTGTAAATGGCTTCCAGGCAACCCGCCAGATCACCCGTGATGAAGATACTAAGCATATTCCTGTGGTAATCGTGAGTACTAAAGATCAGGCAACTGACCGAGTATGGGGCAAGCGTCAAGGTGCAATCGACTATCTGATTAAACCTATCGAAGAAAAGCAATTGATTGATGTAATTAAACAATTTCTAAAGTAACTCATCCATCCATAAAAACATAAATAACGGGGTTATATGCCCGTTTTATAGGATAGAGTATGGCAGCGAATGGATTTATCGAGTTACTTCGTTTGTCTAAACGGGGTAATAAGAATTACGCTTCAGTTCAAAATGAAGCACAGCGATGGTCAGGGATTGCTTTTGAAATGAGAGGGCAATACTTCGTCGCACCACTTGGGGAAGTGTCAGAAGTTATCTATCCACCGAAATATACGCCAGTTCCAAATGCTCAAAGTTGGGTGAAAGGTTTGGCAAACATTCGGGGAAGGTTACTTTCGGTTTCTGATTTGGCTCATTTTATTTCAGGGCAACGAAGCACATTTTCGTCTGCCCAAAAAGTGTTATGTATTAGCCATCACGACCAGTATGTGGGGTTGGTTGTGGATCAGGTCTTGGGGATTCAGCACTTTAATAAAAAAAGTTTTTTTTCTCAAAGCTTAGACCTAGAGGAAAATCTAAAAGATTATTGCCAAGGTTATTTCCATCAACATAACCAGCATTGGCATGTCTTTTTATTTAGTCGGTTATTGCAAAACCCACATTACATGAATGCATCGACAAAATTTATAAACTAATTTTTACGCTGTGAAAAACAGAGTATTTTCTGGGGAAAAGCTATGGGCTTTAAGCTTAAAAAGAAAGGCGGCAATCGTGTTGCGTCCGAAAAGTCGGGTCTCAATTTTATTGCAAAAATCCAGTCGGAAATTGAGCAATACGCCAGTTTATTTGGGGAAAGTGAAAAGTCCAAGCCTGTCCTTTATGTAGCGTTGTTATGTTTAGTATTTGCTTTAACTTCGCTCGTTTATTTATTTTATAGCGTACCTCGACATAACCAGTTAACACGTAGTTTGGGTGAGTTACGTTTATTGTCACAAACGATTTCTAGACAGGCTACAGAAGCAACGGCTTCTGGATCACCTAAAGCTATGAAAGAGTTAGCTGAATCGAATCAGCTTTTTGCAAAAAATATGAAAGATGTTGAAAATATTCATGGTACATCTTCAAAAGAATACAAAAAGGTTGCGGTTCTGTGGAAAGCTTTGTCTTATGACATTAACTTGATCTCGTCACATCAGGACGTAATTAATCAGCTATATAACATGAATATCTCGATTAGTGATTCTATTCCTGAGATTCAGGCTGAATATAACTTGATGGTTGATAAGATGGTTCGCGAAAAAGCACCAAGTAATCAGGTGATTATTGCAAAGAACCAGGTATTTATTGCAGAACGTATTTTACGTTCTATTAACACCGTTTTGGTGGGTACCGAAAACTCTCAAACCTCAGCACATGACTTTGGTGTCGATATTGAGACATTTGGTGTGTATTTAAATGCACAGCTAAACGGAAATGCTGAATTGGGTGTTGCTAGAGTTGAGTCTCCAGAAGTACGTGAATCTTTGGAAGGGATTAAATCTGAATATGATAACGTTTTAAAATCTGCAGCGGCATCAGTTCTTAAACATACAGATCAGATTGTAAACGTACGTCAGTCATCCGGTGAGATCCTCTCGGAATCTGATGAAATGTTATCTGTATTGGGCGATCTTTCTGAGCAAACACAGTATGGATGGAAAGCCTTTGCTTTAGTGGCAGTCCTTACATTATCCCTTCTTGGCTTAATTAGCTCAGTCTTAAAGCTTTTATCACTTCGTAGTAAAGCAGATAAACAACGCGTAGCTACCTTGCAAGAAGAATATGACCGTAACCAAAACGCAATTTTACGTTTACTGGATGAAATCGCCGACTTGGCAGATGGTGACTTGCGTTCATATGCAACGGTATCTGAGGACTTTACTGGAGCGATTGCCGACTCGATTAACTTCGCGATTGACCAATTACGTGATCTTGTATCCCGAATTCATGAAACTTCTCAGGAAGTTGCTCGCTATACGCAAGATACGCAAAGTATTACTAACCAATTGGCAGAAGCATCAGAGCATCAGGCACAAGAAATTGCCGGTGCATCAACCGCAATGAATGAAATGGCGCAATCAATTGACCAAGTATCTTCAAATGCATCTGAATCTACCGAAGTAGCAGAACGTTCGGTACAAATTGCTTCTAATGGAGCACAAGTGGTAAACCGTTCAATTGAAGGTATGGACACGATTCGTGAACAGATTCAGGAAACCTCTAAACGTATTAAGCGTTTGGGTGAGTCTTCACAAGAAATTGGTAACATCGTATCGCTAATTAATGACATTGCGGACCAAACAAACATTCTTGCATTAAATGCAGCAATCCAAGCATCTATGGCAGGTGAAGCAGGACGTGGGTTTGCCGTAGTTGCAGATGAAGTACAGCGTCTTGCGGAACGTTCAGCATCGGCAACTAAACAGATCGAAACTCTGGTTAAAACAATTCAGACCGATACGAATGAAGCTGTTATTTCAATGGAACAAACAACAACTGAGGTTGTGCGCGGAGCGAACTTGGCAAAAGATGCGGGTATTGCTTTGGATGAGATTCAAAAAGTATCTGGTGACTTGGCAAACCTAATGGCCAGCATTTCTGATGCAGCAAAACTTCAGTCTGCATCTGCAAGTCACATTGCGACAACCATGACCGTCGTACAAGAAATTACTTCGCAAACGACCACTGCAACATTCGATACAGCGCGTTCTGTTTCTGAATTAGCAAATATGGCAGAGTCATTACGTGAATCGGTAACGGACTTTAAATTACCTGATTAAATTGGGGATGAGAATAGCTGTTTCTATAATCGCTATTCTTCTAAAAAGTATTAACAACATCAGATAAATATTGGGGACACAGCTATTTATCTGATGTTGACTCTGTCGTTTTTCTCCATTTAGGAGATAAGCAAAAGAAGCCTTTGCTATGAAAGAAATATTAAAAACTTTAACTGAAGCAATGATGCTACCGGAAGATAGCTATTCTCAACAAGATGCCGAATTTCTTGAAATCTTCGTTGAAGAAATTGAAGAAATTTTTGTTGAATTGCAATCTTCGATTCATGAATGGATGCAATCTAGAAATGTTGCTACGCTGACTGAAATCCGTCGCCATTTTCATACCTTGAAAGGTTCTGGGCGAATGATTGGAGCTAAATCCTCCGCAGAGCTTGCTTGGACTGTAGAAGATACGCTTAATCGGGTAATCAATGAGAGTCTCAGATTAACTCCTAACATCCAACAATATGTTCAGTTGGTATTTAAATTCTATTTCTTTAAATTAGTAGATGACTTTAAATCTAGAAAGGAACATGCAGTAGATTTTAGACCTCTAATTTTATTGGGACAACAATTACAACAACAGCAAAGTTTAGAGCCTGCTTTAGAAGAACTTTTATTATTGTGGGATACTCTTACTGCGGAAACGAAAACTGGTTTAGAGGTAAATGATTTAGAACCGGAATCAGATAATTTAATTCTAGAAACCGCTATAGAAAGTGAACATAACCTTGCTGAAACCTTAGTTTTATTTATGGAAGAAGCGGAAGAACACTTAGCGACTATCGATCAGTTTTTAGAACAAGAAATACATCAGCACGAGAGTTACAATGCGCTCATCCGTGCATTACATACGTTGCGCGGTAGCTCGGCAATGGCTCAGGTAGAGGCAATTTTTGATGCCAGTACCAAGGTTGAGCATTTATTCAAAATCCTATTACAAGAAGAGCTATCTTCTCATTCAAAAGAGATCGTGCTACTCCGTGATTACCGTCAGTTTATTCGAAATTGTTTAGATTTATTAGCTGCGCATTACTCTAATGAGCAATTAGACTCTAACCTGAAACAATTCAATCAGGTTTGGGATGCTTATATGGAGCAGCATGGGGAGCATTCGAGCCCACTCACGCCTCCACATGGTCTAGTATCTCAGCTGTTACAGCTTGATGTTTCAGAATTACTTGATGCAGAGTTAGATTTTGAGAAAGGAATTCGTTCTGAGTTTCCTCACTATCTTGAGCGTTTAAGTGAACAAGCTGATTTGTTATTGCAACATACCCAGTCTCAGGCAATGGTTGGTTTATATGAATACACTAACCAGCTGAAAGATAGCTATGACATGTTGCTTGATCGACCTGATTTATTACAATCAGATTATGTTTTTGAAATTTATCAAAAAGCACATCAACAATTAATTCAGTTATTTGATGCATTAGCTGCGGGTCAAAGAGTTAGTATTATTGAGCAACACCAAAATATTTTGGAAGAGCTAAAACTATATACCCAGCATATTCCAAGTCTTAATTCTGAACTATTAGACATTCATCAAGGAGTTGTTGAGTCGCTATTTAGTGTTGATGTAGAACAAACAGCAAATGAATCTTCGGCATCTATCGAAAGTGTATTAACTGATCATGTAGCAATGAGCCAGAGTGTACATTTAGATCGCCAGTTCATGTCTACTGAGCACGTAAACCGTTATTTTGATCCAGAACTGTTAGATATTTTTCTTGAAGAAGCCGATGAGTTGCTTGAAGGAATGGATACAGATCTTAATATTTGGGTTAATGACCAAGAGAACTTTGCTGCGCTTAATAATCTGATGCGCTATTTGCATACCTTAAAAGGTGGGGCAAATATGATTCAGGCAAATTATATTGGTTTAATTGCACATGAATTAGAAAGTATTTATGAGCGTATAATTCAAAGACAGTTAGTTACTTCATCTGCTCTCATTGATTTTATTCGTCTAGTTCAAGATGATTTAGCCGATCGTCTACAAATAGTACGTGAACAGCACTTAGATTATGCTGCTTCTCATACTATTCAAGCACTTAAGAGTGCGGGTACGGTATATAATTTACTTGGGTTTGCTGTTAAAGAGATGCAAGCAGAGTCTGAAACTGATGTTATATCGGAATCAAGTTTTGAAGTATTACAACAAGAAGCTATACACAATACTGCGTTAAATCTCGATGAGTTAACTTCGAATTTTGAGCAGATTGTTGAGTCTAATATTAGACTTGTTGAACACACAGAATTACAAGTTTTTGATGCAGAAGGCTATACAGATAATATTCAAGATCAGGATATTGACTCTGTTGTCGAGCAGACATTTATGGAGGAAGCGGCCGAACTGTTAGAGATGGCCGATCACCTATTAAAGCAGTGGTTTGAGCAGCGTACCAATCGTAGTATCTTGCTTCAGCTACAAAGAGCAGTGCACAGCTTGAAGGGTGGTTCCCGTATGGTGGGACTTGAAACCGTACAAGCGATTGCTTATCAACTTGAAAACGCTTTTGAAAAATTTGCGCTTTATCATTTTAGCTCAAATATTTATGACAACTTGCTAGAGAGTGCGATTGTTTGGTTAAAAGAGGCAATTTTCAAGCAAAATTATCAACATTTTGACGGTTTACAACAAAGTTTAGAAAATATTCAGTTTATTGAAACTGCAATACAAATTCCAAGTAAGTTGACCAGAACTGATTTATTTAGTACTGAACCTGTAATGAGCTTTGTGCAAGGTGATGGTGCAGAACCGCCGCCAATGATGGGGGCATGGGAACAAGCACAGCATCTTGAACAAAATAATGAGATGATCCGGGTTTCGGCAGATTTAATTGAGAAAATGATTGATTTGTCTGGTGAAAATTCGATTAACCGTTCACGAATTGAAATGGATCTCAGTCAATTTGGTCATACGCTCGTGGAAATGGAATTAGCCATTCAACGACTAGCAGACCAGTTACGTCGAATGGAAGGCGAATTAGAAAGTCAGATTATTGCAAAACACGGTATTGAGCACTCTCGTTATACAGAATTTGATCCTCTAGAAATGGACCAATATTCTTCATTGAATCAATTATCGAAATCACTTGCCGAATCTGCATCGGATTTAGTGGATTTCAAAAATACATTATCCGAAAAAATCAGAGACACCGAAAGTTTACTGGTACAACAATCACGTATTCAGGCCGAAATTCAAGAAGGGCTAATGCGAACGCGATTAGTACCATTCTCTCGATTGCTACCTCGTTTACAAAGAATTGTGAGGCAGACTTCTACTGCGTTGGATCGACCAGCAGAGCTTTTTGTTAATAATACCGAGGGTGAATTAGACCGGACGATGCTAGAGCGTTTGGTTACACCACTTGAGCACATGCTTCGAAATGCAATCGACCATGGTTTAGAAGATCGTGTGCAACGTGAACAAGCGCAAAAACCAGAGACTGGGCGTATTGAACTGAATATTCATCGTCAAGGTACGGATATTGTTGTTACATTTAAGGATGATGGCCGAGGTATTGATATCGAGAAGGTCCGTCAAAAGGCTCTCTTGTCTGGTTTGATTAAGTCTGAACAAGTATTAGAACATCAAGATATTTTACAGTTGATTTTCCATCCCGGGTTAAGTACAGCCGATCAAGTCACTCAGATTTCAGGTCGTGGTGTAGGGCTAGATGTTGTACAAAGTGATATTAAAGCTTTGGGCGGACATGTGAGTGTCGACTCTGTGTATGGGCAAGGAACAATCTTTACAATACGTGTTCCAACCACAGTAGCGGTTAGTGATGCATTAATGGTTAAAGTTGCTGATCAGCAATTTGCAATTCCATTGGCTCAAATTGATCGAATTGTTCGAGTTTCACCAACCTCATTAGAACAGTATTTTGGAAGCGCACAAGAATTCTTTGAGTTTGAAAATAAACGTTATCCATTACGCTATTTATCTGAGTTTGTTGGTAATCAACCAATTCCACGTTTAAGTGGGATGATGTATTCACTACCAGTATTAATGATTAAGACTAATAATGGACAAACAATTGCATTATTAGTTGATCAGCTTATTGGTTCACGTGCGCAGATTGTGGTCAAGCCAATCGGGCAGCAGTTCTCTAGTATTGGCGCGATTGCAGGCGCAACTATTTTAGGTGATGGTCAAGTTTGTCTAATTTTAGATGGACAAAATATTGCTCGCCAAATTCAGTCTACCCGCCGACATAAGCCGCTTAATGAAGCTATCTATAGACAACGTGAGTCTGATGAGCGCCGTCTTATTATGATTGTAGATGACTCTGTTACAGTCCGTAAGGTAACAACTCGTTTACTCGAACGTCAGGGCTATGATGTAGTAACTGCTAAAGATGGTATCGATGCAATTGAGCAGTTGGAAAATATTAAACCAGATCTGATGCTGCTTGATATTGAAATGCCGCGAATGGATGGCTTTGAGGTGCTTAACCTCGTACGACATCATGATCTACATCAAGATATGCCAGTCATTATGATTACATCAAGAACTGGCGAAAAACACCGTGAACGAGCATTTACTTTAGGGGTTAACCAATACATGGGTAAACCTTTCCAAGAAGAAGACTTACTTCACAATATTGAAGCTTTTTTCATGACACGTGAAGAGGAACTTGCCTAATGGATAGTCATATCAGTACATCATTAATTAGTGAAATGGATCAGCAAGAACTTCAACATTTAATTACTGTTTCAACTGGTTTTATTGATGCATATATTATTGAATGTGATCAGCAAGTGCCGATGCTATTGCCACAAAATATAGTGTTATCAGCTATGGATGTTAAAAATGGTATCAAGCATATTGAATGGCATGACGTAAAACTCTCGGTCTATTCTGTGCACAATGAAGTTGATTCGCGAGCGGTGGCATTAGTTATTGAAAGTGAAGATATCAACCAACGTTTTGCGCTCATATGTAAATCGATGCCAGTTTCAGTCCGTTTACGTATTTCTGAAGTCGTAGATGAAAATGAGGATATACAAGAGACTTTACAGCGCCCAACGGTATTTAAATATGTGCGTATGGAGAATCAACGCTACCACGTTCCTAATTTGCAATATATCCAAAATTCGCTTCATCTATAAAAAAAGGAACTCATTGTGAGTTCCTTTTTAATTTTTATTTAGCTAATAAATTTTCTAAAATTTGCTCATAAATATCAGTCAGTGGATCGAGGTCATGTACGTCAACATGTTCATTAATTTGATGAATTGTTGCGTTAAGAACGCCTAATTCTAAAACCTGTGCGCCTGTTGGAGCAATAAAACGTCCGTCAGAAGTACCACCACTTGTTGAAAGCTCGGTTTCAGTGCCAGTTACATTTAAAATAGCAGTTTGAGCCGCATTAACGAGTTCACCAACTGGAGTCAGGAAGGGTAAACCAGACAAATTCCAAACGATTTCATATTGTAAACCGTGTTTATCTAAAATCTCATGAACACGTTGTTTAAGCTGTTCAGCAGTCACTTCTGTTGAATAGCGGAAGTTAAAAGTAACTTCTAAAGTACCTGGAATGACGTTGGTTGCACCCGTTCCGGAATGAATATTTGAAATCTGAAATGATGTTGCCGGGAAATATTCATTTCCATTATCCCAAACACTTTGGCATAGCTCTGTTAAAGCAGGTGATGCTTCATGAATTGGGTTTAGTGCTAAATGTGGATAGGCCACATGGCCTTGTTTACCTTGGACTTTTAATACTGCATTAAGTGAACCACGGCGCCCATTTTTAACAATATCACCTAATTTATGAGTACTTGAGGGTTCACCTACCAGACACCATTTAATTTTTTCGTTACGTTCTTCAAGAGTCTCAATAACCTTGACCGTACCGTTAACCGCAGGACCTTCTTCATCAGAAGTAATCAGAAATGCAATAGATCCTTTATGGTCTGGATGTTTTGCTACAAAACGCTCAGATGCGACAACCATAGCTGCCAAAGCTGTCTTCATATCTGCCGAACCACGACCATATAATTTTCCATCACGGATTTCAGGTGCAAATGGGTCCGAATTCCACGCTTCTAATTTACCTGTTGGGACGACATCAGTATGACCTGCAAAACAAAATACAGGTTCTTCAGTTCCACGACGTGCCCATAGATTATCTACCTCACCAAAACGCATTGGTTCAATATGAAAACCAACTTGGCTTAAACGGTCTGCCATGATGGTCTGGCAAGTGTGATCAATTGGAGTAACAGAAGGTTGCTGTAAAAGTTCTAGGCTAAGCGAGAGAGTATCTGAATGGTTCATACCGGAAATTGTGTACTGATCAGGTGAAATATAGTCCGATATAATAGGCGAATCTCTACGTGATGGGTACGTAAAAATAAAAAAACCTTATCAGAGCGATAAGGTTTTTCAGTGATAACTCTAACTTACATTTTATCTTGTGTTTTTTCAGCAGTATTCGTTACAGCATCACCTGCTTTAGAAACATCTTTACCAAAACCCTTAAACGTATTACAGCCTGTTAAAACAACAGCAATCATGACAGAAGCAGCTAAAACTTTTTTCATCATTTTCTCCGTTTAAATTTAATAATGAAGTAAATTTAGATTAAAAAACAAACGGAAAAAGAAACATGACTGTTTAATAGTAAAAACGTTATAAAATGTTTCTAGAATCTTAAAGTTCTTGTTAATTATTTAAATTTCTGCGTGTTGGACTTAAATTTTAAGTATGAAGGGTGTCTAAACATATAAAACAGAGCCTCCTGACCATTTTTACAATATAAACCGTCTGTCCACCAATGTGCCGGACCTGAACTAGGTTGTTTATTTGGACACAGCCATTCATGTCTTTCTAATCGATAAAAAGAAGAATGAGGAATTGTTGTGCCCCAATATCCCAAACGACGCTTTAAATTTATCCAGTCAGGTAGGGGCTGCTGCAAATTTAAATCCAAAGGAAGATAAAGTTGTCCCTTTAAAACAGCAAAACGTTGTTGAATTTCGAAGTTTAAGGCTTCAGGAAACTGAAATTGTTTGTTGGTAAAGTGATAAAGCTTTTTGCTTAAAGTATCCTGACGGTTTAGGCCAATCCATTGTTCTAAATGTAAATCTGCTTCACCCAGATAATATTTTAAGGCGACCTCCCAATGTTCAATTTTTTGAGTTTCTTTATTTAAAATTAAAAAATCCAGTTCGCCTAAGGTTTTTGCCCCCTCAATTTTTTGAATACTATGTCCCAATAATTCATAGGGATGATACTGATCCTCTTGCAACCAAAACCAAAGTAGATGTTCAAAACGTAAACCTAGGCGTGTACTTTTAAGCTGAGATAAAAACTGAATTAAAGGCTCAGGTGACTGATCGAGTTCTATTAAACGCGGTAAATAGTTTTGAAAATGAACTTCCCAAAACTCACTTGGATGTAGCTTAAAGCGATGTTGTATACATAAACTTTTTGGTAGTTGGTAAAGTAAATTTGGACTAGCAATACAAAATGCAAGCTGTCGAACGATAGGATGTTGAAATTGAAGCCATGGTTCGAAATAGGACGTTTTAACTGAGGCAATATTCATACATTTAATACTCGAAGTAATTCATCCTAATTTCATAACGGATCAACAAAAAATATTAGAAAAACACTTTATACTAACGCTAACAGCAGGTTAAGGTTTATATATGCGAACATTGTTCTGGCGCACTTTAGTCGTGATTTTTATCACGCTAGGCATTATTGGAGCAATTTTACCAGGTATGCCGACCACAGTGTTTTTGATTCTGGCTGCTTGGGCTGCTTCAAAAGGCTGGCCACAAATGGATAATTGGTTGTTAAATCACCCTAAATATGGACCAACATTACGTAATTGGCGAGCCAATGGCACAGTACCTCGTAAAGCGAAGTGGATTGCAAGCATAATGATGGCAATTAGCGGAATTATAATGCTATTTACTTCAGCGCCACTTTTTGTCAAGGCTTTTACTGATATTACTATGTTCATCGTTGCAGTTTGGTTATGGCTACGCCCTGAGCCAAAATAAAAGATTAATAATCTTTTATTTTGGTGCAAGACAAGCAGTGAAACTGCGCGTAGATAGAAGAAGATTGATAATCTTTTATTTTCACTGCAAGAGAAGTCCTTACAATAATTTTTTACTTAAACTCAATGTATTTGAGTTGATATAAGAGAATGAGTTCAATGTCTCAATTTAAACTCGAAGATGCAGATGTTCTCATCGATTTAGCAAATCAAACATTAACTTTGCCTAAACATAATAAGTTTTATGTTATCTCTACAGGAAAGAATGGAATCGGTGAGCAGGAAAACACGGGTAGAACACCACGTGGGTGGCATAGAGTGGCAAAGAAAATTGGTGCAGAGTCTCCCCGAAATGCAGTTTTTATCGCGCGTAAGCCAACAGGGGAGGTTTATAGCACTGAGTTAGCTGCGCAATATCCTGAGCGAGACTGGATACTTTCTCGTATTCTCTGGTTAGATGGTCTAGAGACTGGGTTTAATAAAGGGGAAGGCTACGACACTATGCAACGTTATATCTACATTCATGGAACTCCAGACACGCAGCCAATGGGGGTGCCAATGTCACATGGGTGTATTCGAATGCGTAATGAAGAAATCATTGAGCTATTTGATTTAGTGGCTGAAGATGCATTAGTTTATTTGTCTGAACAATCTTTAACCTGAATGTGAGTTTTAGATATTCTTGATGAGGTGTGCAAACGCAGAAAATATTGAAATAAGTGTTTAAATAAAATACAAAAAATTGTTTTTTACTTAATAATGACTTATTTTTAATCATTCATTCGCATTTTTTTAAAAAGAAGTCGAAAAGCGTTTGACACCTGTTAAAGATTCTCTATAATGCACCTCACAAACGATGAAGACGTTAAAGGGCGCTTAGCTCAGTTGGTAGAGCGTCTGCCTTACAAGCAGAATGTCGGCGGTTCGATCCCGTCAGCGCCCACCAAGCCTTTACGTTAAGCTCTCAAGTGCAGCGGTAGTTCAGTTGGTTAGAATACCGGCCTGTCACGCCGGGGGTCGCGGGTTCGAGCCCCGTCCGCTGCGCCACTTAAGACTTAACATCGTTTTACCCCACAATTTCGATATTGTGAAAGTGCAGCGGTAGTTCAGTTGGTTAGAATACCGGCCTGTCACGCCGGGGGTCGCGGGTTCGAGCCCCGTCCGCTGCGCCACTTTTCAGTTCGGGTTGTGTTTGGAAGATGATTTAAGATGTTAAAATCTTATATCAATAAATTAATGAATAATTAGTTTTTCTTCTGGGGCGCTTAGCTCAGTTGGTAGAGCGTCTGCCTTACAAGCAGAATGTCGGCGGTTCGATCCCGTCAGCGCCCACCATATATGTGACCATACTTTACTTTTAAAGTATTGTAGTGCAGCGGTAGTTCAGTTGGTTAGAATACCGGCCTGTCACGCCGGGGGTCGCGGGTTCGAGCCCCGTCCGCTGCGCCATTCTCTTGATTCCCTTGTCTAGAGAATGTAGAGTATAAAGATACATTCGTTATCTTTTCTCATTAAGGGCGCTTAGCTCAGTTGGTAGAGCGTCTGCCTTACAAGCAGAATGTCGGCGGTTCGATCCCGTCAGCGCCCACCATTATTTCTTTCAAAAAATTAAACTCTTCTCCTATTCAAATCGCTTATTTTCTTATACTTTTAATTTTCATGTAGAATTATTTGTTATATGAACAATTCTAAATTAATTTTTCTATTGTGAAATTAAAGTTCCTATATCTTTAGATGAATAATTCTTAAATTATTGTTTTCATTCACCGCTTGTCTCTTCGTTATATACACTTGAACGACTTGAATCTGTAATTTGAATTATTTAATAGCTAAACGAATTATTTGACTGTTTTAAGTATTATGGTCTGAATTATAAATTAAAAATATTTTTCAAAAAAATTATTAAAAGCTTTAGTTCATTTAAACCTAATAAGTGCTTTATTCTTATAAACTCACCTTACTCGCTTGCACCTAAAGGTCTATATTTGTGCTCATTATTTATAATCTTTATTAAATACATTTGTAGCAAGAGCGAATATTTGTTAGATAAAAAAACTGCTATTTTTTAATAGCAGTTTTGAAATAGGTCAGTCTTAATATTCTTTTAAAAACCATCCACTTGCAAAAGCAAAGTATTCTCGTAACCAAGAGTTGTAGCGAGTAGCTAATGGTGTTTCTGCCGCCACTGTATAAACTTGCGTATAACCTTGTTTTTTAGCAATAGCCGCTGCTCGTGGAGTGTGAAAATCGCTTGTCACAATAGCTATGGGTTGGTCTAGGGTAATGTGGTGTTGTGCTAATAGTGGTTTACTATTTTTTAAATTAAGCTCAGTACTTGTACTTTTATCTCCAAGTATCATTCGTTCTTTTGCTAAATGATAATGTTGTTCTAGATAACGCGACATTACTAATGCTTCGCTTTCCTTTTCTGAAAAATCAAGGCCTCCCGTTACAACAACTTTTGCTTGGAGCTGTTTTAGAGCAATAGGGGCAGCTGTATCTAAACGTTTTGCAAGAGTTTTGGATGGTTGACCATTTTCAACGCCACTACCTAATACAATGATTGCCTTTACTGGAGGGAGGTTTTGACTTGTTTCTTTATTCTTTTTAATAAAATCAAAAAAATAGCCTAAGCTAATTAGCCATATCCAGAGGCATAACCAGCCGAAACGCCAAAGTGTGTGTAAGCGGTAATGATAGAAGAAAAAACGCTCTAAATGATAATAAAATAAAGAATAGAGGCAGAAGAAAGCACCTAAAATTAAAGGGATAATTGTGCCGACATTAATTTTATTGAGACAAATTAAAATTAATCCATCCAGAAATAAAATCGTACCAATGATTGCTAGGAAAATACGGATCCACTTACTGACTTGCATTGTGTTTACAGTTGCAATTTAAATTGCAGACAGTGTATGCAAAATCATTCTGAATGCAATAAAAAACCGAGTAAAGCATTTGCGCTATTACTCGGTTTTTTTAATTTATTGAGCTTTAATAAACATCACGACGATAACGACCTTGTTGTCTTAATTCATCTAGCTGTTCATCACCTAGAATTTCAACAAGTGCTTGGTCGACTCCGCTTGCCATGCCATCAATACTTCCGCAGACATAGAGAACAGCGCCACGTTGTATCCAGTTTACTAATTCTGCTGCATTCTGACGGATTATATCTTGAACATACATGCGTTGTTCTTGATCTCTGGAGAATGCTAAATCTAGATGTTTTAACATTCCTGTTGTTTGCCATGCTTCAATAGTTGATGCATAGAAGAAATCACATGCTTTTTGACGTTCTCCAAAGATTAACCAGTTCTCGGTGTAGTCATGACGAGTACGTGTATGTAATAGGCTCATTAAACCTGCAATACCAGTACCGTTACCAATACAAATAATAGGGCGGTTGTCATCAATAAGATGGAATGATTCATTGGTACGAATGCGCAAAGCAATCTCATCATTAATTTGCGTATGTTGAGTCAGCCACCCAGAACCTAACCCTAAATTTCCAGACTCATCATATTGTTGACGAACAACTAAACGAAGCACTTGCTGGGAAGGGATGCTGGCAATTGAATATTCGCGTGTTGGTAGCGTAGGGAGCTGTTCCAATAAATGATCTAGATTAGCAAATGGTTCAATTTCACCAGTTAAATCTTTATTCCAAAGTGCTTTCTCAATTGAAATCTGTAATGAATCAACTTGTGAATTTTTAAGAATATGGTGCTTCTGTAAAAAATCGTGAATACGTTCAAGGCTATTACCAGGTTGAATTTCGGCAATATCACCCGCTTGCCATATCGCTTCGTGCTTTGCATTAAGCTCAATATTATAAGCAGGTTGACCTAAGCTACTCGGGTTGAGTAAGTTGCGTTGTTGTAATATCCAGGTATCAAAAACTTTTTCTAAATTTACAGCATGCAAATCTAATTTAGTTGCTTTCGCAAGTGCTTGATTCCAGTTTTGAATATCCGATAGGTGTGCATTATCAACTTCAACTGTATTAAAGAGGGCATGAGCACCATTCGTTTTAAGCCAAGCATCTACTGCATGACCAAAACTACAATAAGTATCAGGATATTCTTTAGAGCCTAATGCCAAAACAGCATAGTTCATATGTTTAAGGTTCAGATTCACTTTTAAAAGCTTTTTAGCAAAACCTGTAGCAAGATCAGGAGCATCACCAGTACCGTAAGTACTGATCACAAATAGAACCTGCTCATGCTGCTCTAAATCAGATTGTGTTAGCTGCTGTACAGGTTTAACTTGAACTGGCTGATGAGCTTCTTGTAAACTTGTTGCTGTACTCCAAGCGAGTTGTTCAGCTACACCAGTTTGAGTTGCGTAGGTAATAAGCCAAGGCTTTGCATTTGGATCAATGTATTGTCCTGCTAAAGTCTGACGAGCAGCCTGTGTTAATTTTTTCTGTTTGCGGCGTTTAAGATAAAGCATCAACCCTGTAACAAAGAATAAAGGCATTGCCAATGAAGCAAGCATTGCAAAAAATTGATAAATTGGTCCAAAGAAGCTACCTCGATGCACGGGTAACATGCTACTCATGATCTTTTGGTTAAGCTTTTTATCTTCATAAAGTTCAATCTTTTCGATATTGCCATTTTTATAGTTATAGATTGCTTGGTTGCGTGCACGTTCATGTGATGGTTTAGCATCGAGAAAGCTTAATTCAATTTTTCCATCATCTTTTTTAGGTAGGCTCAATGTTAGCGTCGAATAGTCACGTCCGATCTGACTATTGAATCCACTCCATGTTTGATTAAGTGCTGTAATGAGCTGAGTATTATCTAATTGAGGTCCTGATTTTGTATCAGTATTACGGTCAGCTCGTTTGTTTTGTTGCATTCCTCGATTTTGAGGGGGAGCGCCATGACTTTGAGGTTTAGGTTGTTCAACGCCCATCACTTTGAACATGCCATTACGCCACCAGTCATAAGACCAATATAGACCTGTACATGCAAAAAGAAGATAAAAAACAATTACCCATGTCCCAACAACAGCATGTAGATCCCAAATAAAATTTCGGCCTTTCAGTTTTGGTTTAACCGCGAGCCATTGACGGGCAGAATGCTTTTTAGGCCAGCGTAAATATAATCCACTCAAGACAAAATAAATGAGCATTAAGGCACAAGCACCAGTAATTTGCTTGCCAACTTCGCCTGCGGTTAAATTACGGTGAATTTTTTGTATGAGTAACAACAGTTGTCGACCTTTAATATCGGGCAGAACCTGAGCGTTATAAGGGTTAACCATCATATTGTAGCCTCGGCGTTCTCCTTCTTTTTCAATGTTGACAGTAGAAGAAGCAGTTGGGTCCTTGGCAATCGTAATGCTATTAATTTTAATTTCAGGCTGAGTTGTATTGAAATATTGATATAGCTGAGCAGGGGTTAATTTTGGTGTGTTTTCAGCTTGAACAACATAACTATCAGAATTCACCCATTTTAAAATTTGTTGGTCATAAGAATAAATTGCACCTGTTACACCCATAATGGATAAGATTAGGCCAGCAGTAATACCCAGAAACCAATGAATTTGAAATAAAATTTTTTTAAACATGGTCGAAAATGTAAATATGATGGAGATCTTGTAATGAAGTATAGCCGAAGATTGAGTAGATAATATGGATTTTGTAGATAATATTAATTTTCATTATCATTTGTTTTTACCGCAATAAAAAACCTCCATAAGGAGGCTTTTTTATGAAATCAAAACTTACAGGGTTTTCGGTTCGCCTACAGCTTCTTTTAAATGCGTGCGAATCGTATTGAACGAGAAATTTTTAGAATCCATGCGCTTAGGTAAAATATAAGCACCTTGTTGTTCTTGGCCTTTTGGATCTTTTACTTTGAAATTTACCAAGATGAAATCAGGTGCATTGTACCATTCGTAGATATTTTTCCATCCAATTGTACCAACGCCTTCTTGTTGGCCCATTTTTTGGCGCATCACAATACCATGAGGTTGCACGCCCAAACGAATACCTTTGATTTCCTGCACCGGAAATTCATTCATTTTGCGTTTAACGTACCATTCTAATCCGTATTTACGACCTAGGTAGTAAAGTACTACAGAGACAATAGCAACCCAGCAAAAAATAGTAGAGTAGTTCTTGATAAAAACAAGACCCAAAATAGCGAGGGCTAAAACTACACCCATAATCGCCCAAATTTTTGTGCTGATTTTATTGGTACTGCGCCAGATAAGAAGCTGTGCATTACGTTGTTCAGCTTCTGACACGTCATAGGGAACAGGCTGAAGCGTATAAGCGTATAAATTTTTCGCGGTCATAGTGCAAATAACAAATTGTAAACTGTTTTAAGTTTAGCACTAATTGGCATAAGTCAGGAAAGGTTATTATGCCAATTTAATACTAAATTCCGACTCAAATTTATAACGATGCAAGCTCACTGGCATCATTATCAAGATCATGACTTAGACGTTGTTTTAGCATACTAAATCGGTTCAACACACCAAGCATGAGCGATAGTTGTTGTAAAATAATGAGTGATTTTTGATCGTTTTCATCATTTTGGCTTAGACGTTGACGTATCGTTTGGAGCATATTTTGTGCTGTAAGATCAGGCATTTCATCTCTTAATAGAGCCCCTTGAATATCATCTAAGGCTTGGTCTAATAATTTAAGAACAGCTTGATCTTGGAGGCTTTCTCGGTGTGCCCCAAGTGCTGCGATATAGCTTAAAAATGTATGGTTTAAACATAAAAACTCAAAAATATCGGATTTACGAGTCGGGTCAAAGTCTGGTTCAGTTGCTAAAGTAGAAATAAGTGAAGCAACTTCAGCATCTGTATTATGTGCAGCTCGACGTACAATCCGGTAATTTAGCGCATGATTACGGCCTTCATGATATTGTCTGACGACTTCAGCTAAATAATTGCATTGAGCTTGTAGGGAGCGCCTGATGTTGCGAGGCAGGCGTCGGAATTTCCAGTCAGGCCAAATAAATGTCACGCCAAACCAAGCTAAAGCACATCCTATTAAAGTATCTATAAATCTTGGAATTGCCGCAGCCATCGCTGAACCATCTAGATTAAAGTTAATTAATGCCAAAATTGTGATGAAGGCCGTTGCCTGCGCATATTGTTTACTGCGTAATTCAAAAAACAGGACTCCACTTACTATCAACATGAATAGTTGTCCTTCGGTTGAAGGAATTAAGAAGATAATCGCAAGTCCAACAATAATACCCACTAATGTTCCAACAATTCGTAGACGTAAGCGGCGCTTGGTCGCGTTAAAATTAGGTTGGCTTACAAATAGAGCTGTAAGCATAATCCAGTAGCCATATTCAATATTGGTCATTTGGATGAGCACATATCCAATAAATAAAACAATCGATACACGAATCGCGTGGCGGAACAGCACAGATTCAGGAGTTAAATTTTGTTTTATCCGAATGACAATATCATTCCATCCTTGTAGATCATCATCTTTAAGCTGGTTTTCGGCTTGTTTCACTTTATCAGATTGGATGTGTTGTTCTGTTTCTAAGTTGAGTAACTGGGAGTCGATAGATTTTAAATTCTGGTATAAAGCGAAAAGCGCATTTACCCATAAAATGTCGTAATGCTGATCACGACGTAACTTTTCTAATGAGAGGCGTAGGTTTTCAAAGCTTTGTTTAAACCTTTTATTATGGTTATAAGGTTTACGTTGCAAGATACATTCATTTAACTCTTGGCAAGCTTTGCCTTGGATCGCCAAAATTCGTTGGAATCTAAATAAAATATCACTGTGCTGAAAAATTTTAGCTAATTTTTGATAGTCGATATGAGCGGAGTCTGCACGTTCATGAATGTCTTGAGCGACAAAATAATAATGTAAGCTTCGGCGTGTATCTTTTTGCCCACGGTCGCCTTTTAAACGAGTTAATAAAGCTGTTTTTAAGTCATTAAAAATCGTAATTAACTTACCGTTTTCTAATGACAGTTCGATCATACTTTGCTGATAGCTGGCAGCAGTCATATCTACATCAAACAAATTTGATTTTGCAAATAGAAAATCACCTAGCGATGCATAAGAGGCAGCCAGTTTGTCTTGCAGTTGACGAACAGGAAAGAGTAAAAAGCTAATGGTTGCAATGAGGCCATACCATGCAGCACCTGCAACTAAAAGGGTAGGTTGGATATACCAGTGGTCGAAGAGGTGAACACCTAGCATGGTATAGACTGAAACAACCAAACATCCATAAGAGATGGTTGCGTAACGACGTCCCAGCGAACCTAATAAAATCCAGCCAATACATGAAGCAATTAACCCCAAAGCAAAAGCCATTGGGTAGGGGAAAAGTAGTTGTACGGAAGCTGCGGTAACAAAGAACCCAATATAGGTATAAATCAGGTTCATGATTCGTACTGAAAAGCGATCATCAATATCGCTTAAACCTGCTGCGACTACACCTAAAGTAAGTGGAATTGTTGCTAATTGATAGCCTAAAAAATAAGGCACGAAAGCAGTTCCTGAAAAGGCTATCAGCATTCGCACGTTATACATAAATGTTGTGTTATAAGTCGCTCTTTTTAGGCGTTTAAACCAAGATTTCAAAGGAAGTCCTTGCTGATCAACCTGAGTGATAAGGATTTGTGTATTTCTACACCAATGTTGCACAAATCATACGATAGACAGTGTAAGCTTGTCTGTATGCAAATGATTGAAAAATGAAATATCGTTATGTCTGAACAAACAGCCCAGCGTCAATATTCTATTGGCTGGATTATGTTGCTCGCTTTGCTTACGGCTTTAGGGCCATTATCCATCGATATGTACTTACCTGCTTTGCCACAAATGGCCGATGACTTTGGGGTAAGTACGCAAATGGTGGCAAATACACTACCAGCTTACTTTTTTGGTTTAGCTGTTGGGCAATTGATTTATGGTCCTCTAAGCGATCGGATCGGTAGAAAAAAACCACTTTATTTTGGTCTAGCACTTTATGCAGTCGCAAGCTTATTTTGTGTATTGGCTACAAATGAATGGGGCTTGATTGCTGCTCGTATTTTGCAAGCTTTAGGTGGCTGTGTCGGCGTGGTTATGGCTCGTGCAGCAATACGCGATAGATTAGATGTTCAAGGCTCGGCACAAGCTTTTTCAAGCATGATGATTGTAATGGGGTTAGCACCTATTTTGGCACCTATGATTGGGGCATGGATTTTAATTTGGTTTCCGTGGCAAGCGATTTTTATTGCGCTTTCAATCGTGGGAGCAATATGCTGGCTATGTGTACATTTCTTTTTTAAAGAAACTTTGGCAACCGATAAAAGACTCAAGCTGTCACCATATCAGGTAGTTACCCTCTATGGGGCTATTTTCAAAGATGCGAGTTTCCGTTTACCTATGTTTGCAGGCTGTTTAACAGGGGCGGCGCTATTTTGTTATATCAGCTCAGCACCAGCAGTTTTTATGGATCAATACGGACTGAATCAGCAAGAGTTTGCTTATGCCTTTGGACTAAATGCTTTTGGCATTATGTTGATGTCATCTTTAAATAAGCATTTAACATCACGTGTTGAAATCACTAAACGGTTAAAGGCAGGTTCACTCGTGCAAGTGACTGGCGCCATTATCGTATTTATTGCGGGTTTAATTCCTGCGGCACCTTTATGGCTTGTGATGTTAGGGTTGTTTTTAGCTATTTCAGGCATTGGTTTAACAGGACCAAATGCAATGGCGCTCGCAATGTCTAAACAAGGTGCCCGTGCAGGAACAGCCAGTGCAATTATGGGAAGTATGCAATTCGCTTGTGGCCTCTTGGGTGGCGTACTGCTTAACTTCCTGATTTGGTCTGCATCGCTCAATATGGGTGTGATGATGGTGTTATTTACGCTGAGTGGATTTGTTGTCGTGTTAAAAGCGGCGCAGCAAGTAAAAGCCAAGCCATTCTCATAGTTTAAAAAGAATGGCGACTTAGATATTATTCGTCTAGAAAAACTGCAAAATTTTCAACAGGTTCTCTAGGAGTAATGAAGGTATTTACAATGTGGTTGGGATCAGCATGACCTAACGCAATTGCACAAACTAGCTCTTCATCATTTGATGCACCCAACACATCTAAAACAATAGGGTGGAAATGGTTCCAGGCTGCTTGTGGGCATGTATCTAAACCGCGCGCCTTGGCAGCAACCATCACGTTTTGGATCATCATTGCGATATCCATTTTAGACCCGATTCCCATCGTTTTATTTACTGTAAAGAAAAGGCCGACTGGTGCATCAAACAGTTTAAAATTACGTAACTGCTGTTCAGCCATTTTTTCTTTTTCACCTTTCTTAATGTCGAGTAGACCATAGAGCCCCCAACCATTTTCGCGTCGGCGGTCAATAAAAGGGGATACCCATTTTTCAGGGTAATAGGCAAAAGTTTCTTTATATTGTTCTGCAAGTTCTGGATTTTTTGAAATTTCAATTTGTGCTGCACAGACACGTTCAACCATTTGATTACGCTTGTTGCCTGTTACTGCATAGACTTTCCATGGTTGAGTATTTGTTCCAGAAGGTGCTCGACTTGCGACTTGTAATATATTTTTAATGACTTCTGGCTCAATTGGAGTATTTAAAAAAGCGCGGACAGAATGTCGAGAAGTGATAGCTTCATCAACGAGACGAACTTGTTCCAGATTCATGAGTACTCCTATATCTTTTTCTTAAATATTTCATACTTTTTGAAGCTTAATTTCATGTTTTGAAAGTACTTCATTTATAAGCAAAAAATATTAGAAAAGAGATATCCTTACAGGTATGATAATTTAATTAGTTTAGACATATTGTCTGATTAATCATAATTCGAATATGCCACTTTAGATTTAAATAGACAAAATAGAGTGATTTTGTCGGTTATAAAAATAAAAGCATAACAGTGAGTGGGTGAAAAATATTCAATTGAAAAAAAGGTATAATATGTTTAAAAACAGTACAAAACGGATAGTTTTATATAAAATATGACCATTTTTTATATAAAACTTTAATGAAAAATATACACAAAACGTTAAATTTCTGCATAATACCGACTTTTTTACGCAGGTATGATTTCTCCATACTCACGTTAGGAAATATTGGCTGCAAACAAAATCCCTTTACAAAAAGGATCTAGGTGCAGAAATGGAGAAATACACGAGGTATAGGAGCTTTACATGAGTCTATCACTCATCAACAAGCAGTTCATGAAACAAGGATTGGCGATTACCATTGCAACCATGAAAATGAACGTAACTCACGCAGCTACTGAGTCACAAAAAATACAACAGCTTAGTACAGGTCTCAACGCACTCTTCTTTGATCATGGAGATCAGAGCTCAGATAGTCGCGTTATGGCGATCGCTTGTTACAGTCTTTGAAATTTATATCCAGTTTAGACATTTGCTCAAAAGTATATGTAAATATGCTTATTGGCTTAAATCCAGATTTTGTATAACTCGCTTAATTGATGGGAATCATTAGACGAGTTTATTTAGCGGTGGTCATTTGTTAGTTTTCAAGTTTACAGCTGAGTCGATGCATGCTGTTTTTCCGAAAGCGGAAAAGTTCAGTCGTGCAATGATATTATTTTATCTGAAGGTCGCTTTCTCTCATGCAACCTTCAAAGGCTTAGTGTTGGGCATGATGTTGCTTAAACTTGTGACGATAATTGCTATTCAATTGACATTAAAAGTTTTTTCTTGAATTTACTGAAAAGTCCCAGTTTTTTGGGGCTTTTTTGTTTATTGCAGTATTTTGGCATGTGCTCTTAGCACATTAGCAAGGAATGTAAGCGGACCGAGTATGAATGAACAACTCAATGCCACACTGATGTCGTGGGTAAAATTTTTTAATGACCCTTTATGGGACTTTTTGGTTATTTTCTTGCTGGCTGTAGGTATTTTTTATACGGTCTTAACAGGTGCAGTGCAAATTCGCATGTTCTTGCAAAGTATCCGTGTTATGAAAAGCAGTCGTACAGAAGGAGCAGATGAGCATGGTCTTACACCTTTTCAGGCGTTTGTAACAGGCCTTGCGAGCCGTGTTGGGGTTGGTAATATTGCTGGTGTAGCAATTGCCATCGCAATTGGTGGTCCTGGTGCAGTGTTCTGGATGTGGGTTACTGCTGTTCTTGGTATGAGTTCTGCTTTTATTGAGTCTACACTTGCTCAACTATTTAAAGTTAGAGATAGTAAGACTAAACAGTTCCGCGGTGGACCAGCCTACTATATTACTCAAGGTTTACGCAGTAAAACCTTTGGTGTGGTCTTCGCACTTGCATTGATCTTTACCTATGGTTTCGTATTCAACTCAGTTCAAATCAATGCGATTGCTAATGCATCTTCACATGCTTGGGGTTGGGACAAAGCTAATCTTATTGCTCATTTAGGTGGCGTTGATTTAGAAATTTCATGGGTTGGCCTTGCTCTTGTCGTTTTAGTGGCATTGGCAATTTTTGGTGGTATTAAACGTATCGCTAAATTTGCAGAGATGTTTGTACCTTTAAAAGCAGGTCTTTACCTAGCTGTTGCTCTATATATTGCAATCAGTAACTATGCAATTTTGCCTGATATTTTAAAGCTGATTGTGACCGAAGCTTTCAATTTTAATTCTGCAGCAGGTGGTTTCTTTGGTGCGGCAGTATCAATGGCAATGATGCAAGGGATTAAGCGTGGTTTATTCTCTAACGAAGCTGGTATGGGTTCTGCACCAAACGCTGCTGCTGCATCTGATGTAAAACATCCTGTAAACCAAGGTTTGGTACAAATGCTCGGTGTATTTGTAGATACTTTCATTGTATGTACAAGTACTGCAATCATCATTTTGGTTTCTGGTGTTTATCAAGATACAGCTTTTGTCGGTGTTGAATTAACACAACGTGCCTTAGAAACTCAAGTTGGACATTGGGGCTCAGACTTCCTTGCAGTTCTATTATTCTTATTCTGTTATTCAGCTGTACTAGGTAACTATGCCTATGCAGAAGGTAATGTACAGTTTATTAATAACAATCCGAAAGTAATGTTCATCTTCCGTATTTTTGTATTGGTGATGGTGTACTTTGGTGCAATTGGTAGTGTTCCGCTCGTTTGGTCTATGGCTGACTTGTTTATGGGTATCATGGCAACCATTAACTTGATTGCAATCGTACTATTAACGCCGATGGCACGCACATTGTTGAAAGATTACCGTGAACAATTGAAAAAAGGCATTAAAGAGCCTGAGTTTAAAATTGATAAGTATCCGGAATTGAAGAAAAAAGTTGATTCAGATATCTGGTAAGTTTAAAAAAGGCCTCTTATAAATAAGGGGCCTTTTTCATAAGGGTATAGATAAAATACTTGAGTCTAAATTTTAAACATGACAAATTAAATAAATTCGATACAGCTTTTCACGAGACTAGCAACTAAAATTGCAATCCGAACTTAAACCTCATAGTGCGAAGATAGGCCATGAAACAGCTTAAATTGTGGGTTCTCGGACTCTCTATTGTGTTGGCAGGGTGCCAGACCACTACACACTTATCTGCTGCTCTAAAATCACCAACAGCGGAGGCTTATGCTCGCTCTGTTGATCAGCCATTTGCGCGAATTAAAAAACAGCAAAAACGTCCAGTTGTTGCGCTCGTATTGGGTAGCGGTGGAGCACGAGGTTATGCTCATATCGGTGTTATTGAGGTTTTAGAACAACATGGTATTCGGCCAGATTTTATTGTAGGTACCAGTGCCGGTAGTATTGTTGGAGCACTTTATGCAAGCGGTAAAAGTCCTGCTCAATTACGTGATACCGCATTAAAAATGAAAGCTGGCGATGTGCGTGATATTAGTATCGGGCTAAAAGGTTTTTTTGATGGTAAAAAAGTAGAAAACTACGTTAACCAGCAAGTTAACAACATGCCACTCGAAAAAATGAAAATTCCAATGTATGTAGTTGCAACAGAATTAAAGCATGGCACTAAAACTGTATTTAACTATGGCAATACGGGACAAGCGGTTAGGGCATCTGCTTCAATTCCAAGTATGTTTGTACCCACTAAAATTGGCAAATCTGAATATGTAGATGGCGGCTTAGTCAGTCCAGTACCCGTTGAAGTCGCACGAGATTTAGGCGCTGATGTGATTATTGCGGTTGATATTTTAGCTCAGCCTATTTATACAGAAACATCGAATGTCTGGGGACTGTTTAACCAGAATATTAATATTATGCAAGGTCGCCTAGCGGCAGAAGAATTACAATATGCAGATGTTGTTATTCAGCCAGATTTAAGAGAAAAAGCGCATATTTTTGATGTGAAAGGCCGTGAAGCCACCATGAAATCTGGCATAGATGCAGCTAACGCTAAACTTTCCGATATTCAATTTGCAATTGATGAAAAAATAGCTGAACAAAATTTATCTACGGATGGTTTGAGCGCACAAACCCAATGATTTAACGTTAATCTTTTGAAAATTAAATAAAAAGCCTGAGTAGGGCTTTTTTTTATGTGAGTTTAAATCCTTAATTTTTGGAATAAAAATTTTTGTATATTAGGTACATGTTGGATATGCTGAAAACTCTTATGACCAATATGAAATATTGAGGTCATTTTTAAAAAATAATTGATTTGTAATGTATTGAGGCTGACTAGATAAATGATACAGCAACAGGTTAAAAATGGGTTTCCAACATTAGATGATGTTCATGCTGCCGCAGAGCGTTTGGAAGGTTTAGTCGTAAAAACTCCTTTTGTTTTCTCAGAAACCATTTCTAAAACCTTAGGGGCTGAAATGTGGCTGAAATTTGAAAACTTACAATTTACAGCTTCTTTTAAAGAACGGGGCGCACTGAATAAACTGCTGTGTTTATCTGATCAAGAAAAACAAAATGGCGTTATTGCAGCTTCGGCAGGTAATCATGCGCAAGGTGTAGCCTATCATGCTCAGCGCACAGGTGTAACAGCGACCATTGTGATGCCGAAGTCTACGCCTAATGTAAAAGTGCAGCGAGTGCGTGAATATGGAGCACGGGTAATTTTACATGGGCAAGATTTTTCTGAAGCTGCTGCTGAAATGCATCGCATTGCTCAAGAAGAGTCTTTAACGATTATCCACCCGTTTGATGATGCAGAAATCATTGCAGGTCAAGGAACCATTGCACTCGAAATGCTTGCAGCTGTGCCTGATCTAGACATTTTAGTGGTGCCAATTGGTGGCGGTGGCTTAATTTCAGGTATTGCGATTGCTGCCAAAGCCATAAATCCAAAAATTAAAATTATTGGGGTGCAGTCAGTCGTTTACCCAAGTATGGCTAAGTTGCTTTGTAACTATCAACTTGCTGTTTCAATGGGTTCAACAGTTGCTGAAGGTATTGCAGTTAAAACCCCAGGTGAGCTTACGACCCAAGTTGCTAAAGAATATGTTGATGACATTGTTGTTGTCACCGAAGATATGATTGAAGAGGCAATTGCGCTGTTACTCAATATTGAAAAAACAGTCTGTGAAGGGGCAGGTGCGACAGGTATTGCTGCAATTATGTCTCGTCCAGATCTATTTTTAGGTCATAAATTGGGTGTGGTGCTGTCTGGTGGCAATATTGATACACGTGTTATGGTCTCTGTATTGCAACGTCACTTAACGCGTACAGGTCGTATGGTTCGTATTCGTGTTGAATTACCAGACAATCCGGGGGCTTTAGCTCGTTTAACCGCAATTATTGCTGAGCAAGGCGGTAATATTTATGAACTTCGCCATGAGCGATTCGCGGCTACAAGCCGTGCTAAGGAAAGTGCAGTAAGTGTTGACGTTGAGCTTAAAAGTGCCTCAGACCTAGATTTGCTCATTCAGGCAATGCAGTTGGAAGGTTATATTGTCCGTAAAGAAGAGATTTAATCTCTGATATTGCTGTGTTATAAAAGCCGTATATGGCTCTATTGAGGGTCATATACAAGGCAATTTAAATGGATTAAATTGCCCAAAAGGGATGAATTTACAAAAAAACGATCAAATCCTTCAATGAAACGAGAAAAACTGACAATTCTCTAAACTTTGCACTTCACAATTTTAAGGTTTAGGTTTTAGTATTCTTCTCATTGTAAATTTGAAGAAATATAAGGATATCCACGCTTAATGTTCAAATCATTTTTTCCATCACCACGATATTTTTTTATATCAGTGGTCGTTTGGCTCGCGCTAAATATGGTGCTCTGGTATACAGGTGGGGATCATTGGGGGGAGTATTTAGGCTTTCCTCATGGTTATGTAGATGCTGAGTTACCTATTGGTGTAAGTCGATTTTGGTCACCTGCATTTTTATGGTTCTATCTCTGGTTTTTAGTCTCTACTGCTCTTTTTGCTGGTTTTTGGAAAATTATTTCTAATAATCCATGGCAGCGTTGGTCTATATGGGGTTCTGCATTTATTTTGTTCAATATCTGGTTTGCTGTTCAGGTCAGTGTTGCAATTAATGCATGGTATGTACCATTTTGGGATTTAATCCAGAAGATGCTTTCCAATGGGGGGGGGAATGTTTCGGCACTTTATAGCGAGACCTTAGTGTTTCTTTATATTGCAATGGTGGCTGTAACTCTAGCCGTGATTAATGCTTTTTTTACCAGTCATTATGTATTTCGTTGGCGTACGGCAATGAATGAATACTACACAGAACATTGGGAAAAGCTGCGTCATGTAGAAGGTGCCTCACAACGTGTGCAAGAAGATACAATGCGTTTTGCAACTATTTTGGAAGATTTAGGAGTCGAATTGGTAAAAGCTCTAATTACTTTAATTGCTTTCTTACCCATTTTATTCCAATTGTCTAAACATGTGCCTGTTTTACCCATTGTTGGTGAGTTAAATCATTCTTTAGTATGGGCTGCAATAGTATGGTCAATTTTCGGTACCGTTCTGTTAATGGTCGTAGGCGTAAAGTTACCAGGCTTGCAATTTAATAATCAGAAAGTTGAAGCAGCCTATCGTAAAGAGTTAGTCTATGGCGAAGACCATGCAGACCGCGCAAAACCTGCTACCTTACGTGAGCTATTTAGTAACGTACGTAAAAACTATTTTAGACTTTATTTCCACTATGCCTATTTTAATATGACGGCAATTTGGTATGGCCAACTTGATGTTCTGTACAACTTGGTTGTCCTTTTTCCATCGATTGCTGCTGGTAAACTTACATTAGGTTTAATTCAACAAATTGCAAATGTGTTTGGGCGTGTACGTGAATCTTTCCAATATTTAATTAGTTCATGGAAAACAATTATTGAACTACTTTCAATTTATAAGCGTTTAAAAGCCTTTGAATCGATATTACACAAATAAAAGAAAGCCCGCGAAAGCGGGTTTTTTATGAGTTTGGGTTTAATGAGTTGCGTTATAAAAGTTGAGAATAGGGCCAACCAAAGACTGTTGCGATTTATCTAAGGTCACCTGAATATCTTTATAGTTAAACGTGTCTTCGTCGTAATATTTCGCAATGCCATGTGTTTTATTATTAAGTTGGGGAATTTGATAACTAAAAAAAGCCACTTTCTTTGATGGATGAACAATATTGATCAGTTTTTTAGAGTCTTTATAACCACCAAACTCATTTTCAAGACTTTCTTTTAAAAGCTCTGGAAAATAGAGCGTTGCGTTTGGTAGTCCGCAGCCGACACAAAAAGAAGAATCGTAAAGTTCTATGGCCTGTTTTTGATCTGTACTCATCGCTAAAGCAAAACCGCTACCGTTGGCACCTGCATTTGCCTGCACGTTTTGCCAATTCCTAGGCACAAGCACTAACCCTATTTCAGGTAATGCAAGAAGCTTAAGCTGCTTGGCATGTTGAGCATCGAGTTTAAAATTAAAGCGGCAATTTTTTAGTGTGCATTTTTCAAAATCTTTAAGTAACCCATCATCTGTTGGGCTTAGCGCAGTAACACCATAAAACGGTACTGTAACGCTATTTAAAAATTTTGCCTCTCCAAGCTTGTAGAACTGATTATCTGCTTTGCGGGTTGCGGCAGAGCTATAAAACTTTGGGAAATGGGGTGTAAAGCTTTTTACTTCGGCATGTGTAATTGAAGCTGTACTCACTAATGCGATACATAGTAAAAAATATAGTTTTTTCATTTTTAAAAAGTAATCATTTAAATTTTATATCAACCTAGCATATTCTTTTAAACTAGACGGTAACCCAAAATTTTATACTGTTTTAATTTAATAATAAAACAGACCTGTAGAGACATGAAAAAATGAAAAAAATGCTTTCAATCTGCTGTTTAGCAGTGATGAGTTCTTATAGTTTTGCTCAAGAAATAAAAGGTATTTCATTTTCACACCAAGAATGGGAAATTTCTTGTAGCAACACAGGAACTTGTAAGGCGGCAGGTTATCAAAATGAAGAAAATGGTGATAATCCAGCGTCGCTGCTATTGGTGCGTCAAGCGGGCCCAAAGCAACCTGTACAGGCTGAATTTGCTTTATCGGACTACGAACAAAGCTTGCCTGCAAGTCAGCTTAAAAATATCCACTTTTATGTGAATGGCAAAGATTTAGGCACCGTTACTGTAGATGGTGTTGAGCTGCCATTAATGGGTAAATTGAACAATTCGCAAGTCAACGCTTTACTCCAGCAGTCTAAACAAAGAACTGAAATTGTATTTAAAAATGCACAGCATCAATGGAAAATTTCTGATGCAGGAATGACTGCTGTTTTATTAAAAATGGATGATTTTCAAAAGCGTGTAGGAACGGTCGGTGCTTTGGTTAAAAAGGGAAATGCTAATGAATCAAAAGTGTTGGCAGCCCAACCCAAATTAATTGTAAAGCATGTCAAAACTGCGGCTAAGCCATATTTGACGTTACAGTCAAACAGTAAACAATATCAAGCAATACACCGTAGCTTGATGGCAGCTCAAGCGAACCCTAAAGAACAAGGTTTTTGCGAGGGAATCTATGGTGGTAGCGATGGATCTGAGCCGCAGAAAATTGAACTTTATAAACTTACCAATAAGAGAGTTTTAGCAACTACTCTATGTTGGAGAGGCGCCTATAACGAAGGGAATGGTGCTTGGGTACTTGATGAGTCTTTGACTGGTAAAGCCACTTTTGTAACTGAGACAGCATCGGATTTTGACAGTGGAATTATTAGTAGCGCTCAAAAGGGAAGAGGCATTGGAGATTGCTGGGCAAGTGAAGAATGGGTGTGGGATGGACAAAAGTTTGTACATACGAAAGATATGTGGACAGGTATGTGCAAAGGTTTGGCAGCAGGGGGCGTATGGGAGCTTGATAAAATTGAGTCTATTGTCAAATAGCTTGGTGGTCGACTAAAAATATCTTTAGGAAAAGAATAAATGATTAAAAGGAAAAAAGAGATAGCTTTCTTGGTTGTAGCTGGAATGTTTGCTTGTTTTGCCAGTCCTGCTTTTGCTGCACCTTTGGATATTTTAGAGTTTAAAAAAACACAGTTAAGCCAAAATGAGCAGGACCAAGTTTGTATACAAGTTAAAAATATTTGCGAGCATCCTGATCAATGGCGGATTTTAAAAACAGTAGATCAGAAATTATGGCTTCTGTCGGGTGGCGATATTATTCAATTTAATCACTCTGCGGCGGGGCTTAAAGTATTGAGACAGTGGCATGTAGATTTTTCTAATCAAAAGGAGGGCACATCTGTTGGGCAATTTATTTTTCCCAAGCTTTTTCCTATGGCCCAAAACCGTTATGCCATTGCTGTAATCGACTCATTTTCTGAAATGTATTCAGGAGGCGGTGCAAATATTGAGCGTGCTAGTTTTTATGAGTTAACTGATTCTGGAAAGACACACCAGTTTATTGCGAACTATCCATTTAGTTTTAGTCGGATGATCAGAGCCTGTTTTTCTGAGCAAGACTATGAAAGTTCCAAAGGGAATTGTCATGATGAGGATTCTTTAAGTCTGGATATTCGTCCCCTCAAACCGTTATTGTGGCAATTTCGCTATCGTTATAGTTTAGGCGTATCACCCGCCTCAGATTCGGGTGAGAAATCATATAAGGATAGTCGAAACTTAAATATTGACTTAAATAAAGCACCAGAACAACCGAGCATTCCTGAAACATGGAATTATGCTGGAATGGGTTAAGGATTAAATCAGTTGATAAATTTGAAGAAGTAGACGATTTACAGAGTCATAACAGGTAACTCCACTCGCTCTGTGATACAAAGAACAGATTGTTTATTGGAGCTAGACCTATGTCACGTCATGTTTATGCGATTGCCCGCCGTAAGTTTTCACATCTGAGCCGTTCAGTTGGTATGGCAATTGCTGTATTGGGTACAACTCAAATCGCGATGGCTGGTCCAACAGTCGATCAGTTGAGTGACTGTTTAGTTAAGGCCACAACCACTTCAGACAAGACCACTGTACTTCAATGGACATTTACGGCTTTAGCTGCCCATCCTGATTTAAAAGCATTTAGTAATGTAACACCTGAGCAAAAAGATCAGTTAGACCAAAAACTGGCACAGGTTTTACAACGTGTGATTGTGGAGCAATGTTCTACCCAAACTAAAGCTGTGATTCAAGCGGAAGGTGTTAAGGCAGTCGGCGAGGCTTTCCAGCAGTTAGGTCAAAGCGCGGGTGAAGATATTGTTAAAGACCCAGCAGTTAAACAGCAGTTGCAGGGAACATTGCGCTATATCGACTTAAATAAATTAGTAACAACGTTTTTAACACCAGAGATTTGGAATAAGTTGGGCATTACAAGATAAAAAATCTAGTTTTCTATTTTAGTAATAAAGCCTGCTCTTAAATAGCAGGCTTTATTTTAATTAGAATAAAGAGATCTATTTAGATACTAATTGTTGCCCCTAAAACTTTCACAAATTGCGCTAACCAAGCAGGATGTGCAGGCCAAGCAGGCGCAGTCACTAAATGTCCATCTGTAACAGCTTCGGTCACAGCAATATCTGCGTATTGTCCACCTGCTAATTTTACTTCGGCAGCACATGCTGGATAAGCCGAACACAAGCGGTCTTTTAATACGTCTGCCGCAGCAAGTAACTGAGCGCCATGGCATACGGCTGCAATTGGTTTTTTCACTCGATCAAACTCACGCACAATTTCGATAACACGTTCATTCATGCGTAAATATTCTGGTGCACGACCACCCGGAATGACTAAGCCTACATAGTCTTCAGTATTAACCGCCTCAAAATCATAGTTAATGGCAAAATTGTGACCGCGTTTTTCGCTATAGGTTTGGTCACCTTCAAAGTCATGAATAGCAGTAGCAATATGGTCGCCGTTTTTTTTATTTGGGCAAACAGCATGTACGGTATAACCTAAACCAGTTAAAAACTGAAAAGGAACCATAGTTTCATAGTCTTCAGCGTAGTCACCGACCAACATTAAAATCTTTTTAGACATGATTTATCTCTCTTTTTAAAATATAAGTTATCTAAAGTTTTAATTTAAATTAGCACAGTCACTGTGTAGTTTTTTAGGAAAAAGCGCATTCTTTAGTCGAAGGATGTTTCATAAGTGATATAAAAAAGCCTCGATAAATCGAGGCTTTTTAAAGCTCATTAGGTCTTTTCTTATAACTGGCAAGCTTTACCTTGATATTCATAACGGTTGACGATGTATTCCTTACCATTCCATCGATAAATAGCAAAACAGAAGCCTGGACCGCCATTTTCAATATCAAGCCAACCATCTTTGCCTTTAGTTTTCAAAAAGGTAGGTATGCCAGAGTCACTAAATAGTTGTTTCCATTTACCGTCTTTTTGCTGTGAAATAATATGGTAGCCAACGCCAGTATTGCCATAGCACATGCTACTATCTTGAATAATGGCATCTTTACGGCCATCACCATTTAAATCTTGATAAATAATAATTTCACCAGTATCGCAGTTGCCTTTCCAGCCATGTTTTGTTTTTTTGAAATCTGCAGCTTTAAAAATAGATGCCACTTCACTTTTTGGAATTTGAATAGATTGAGCGAAAAGTGTCGAGTTTATTAACAATAAAGAAGTCGTAATAAGTAATCTAATTTTCATGGTTAACCTATTAGGGATGGTTTTAGTTTAAAAATTTATTGTGGGTTCATTAAGTTTATAAAACAGATAAAAAACCCGCTCTAAAGCGGGTTTCTTTTTAAAGTAGATTAGCTTAACCAATTAATTTCTTCATTAATTCATTTACTTGCGCAGGGTTGGCTTTACCCTTAGACGCTTTCATGACTTGACCTACAAGACCGTTAAAGGCTTTTTCTTTACCAGACTTGTATTCTTCAACCATTTTTTCATTGGCTGCAAGTACTTCTTTAATGATTGCTTCAATTGCACCAGTGTCGGTTTCTTGCTTTAAGCCTTTTTCCGCAATAATGTCATCGGCAGATTTACCTTCCGATTCCCACATAAAGCCAAAGACTTGTTTCGCAATCTTACCGCTGATGGTGTTATCAACAATACGTGCAATCATGCCACCAAGCTGTTCAGCAGAAACAGGTGAGTCTGCTAAGTCTAGGTTTGCTTTGTTTAAAGCACCTGAGAATTCACCCATTACCCAGTTTGCAGATACTTTACCTTGTGCGGCACCGCCCGCAGCAGCCACAACAGCCTCGAAAAAGTCCGCCATTTCGCGTGAGAGCGTAAGTACATGTGCATCGTACTCAGTTACACCAAAGTCTGCGATAAAGCGTGCACGGCGTGCAGCAGGTAGTTCTGGAAGCGCAGCACGAGCAGCTTCAATTTGCTCATCTGCAATAATCACTGGTAACAAGTCTGGATCTGGGAAGTAGCGGTAATCATTCGCTTCTTCTTTAGAACGCATTGAACGCGTTTCCATTTTGTTTGGATCGAATAAACGTGTTTCTTGGTCGATGCTTCCGCCGTATTCCAAAATTTCCATTTGGCGTTCAATTTCAACATTGATCGCTTGCTCGATGAAACGGAATGAGTTGAGGTTTTTCAACTCACAGCGTGTACCAAATGGCTGTCCCGGACGACGTAAAGACACGTTACAGTCTGCACGGAATGAACCTTCAGCCATGTTACCGTCAGAAATACCTAACCAACGCACAAGTGTGTGAATTGATTTGATGTAAGCCACAGCTTCTTCAACCGAACGCATATCTGGTTCAGATACGATTTCAAGTAACGGCGTACCAGCACGGTTTAAGTCAATGCCAGACATGCCTTCAAATTGGTCATGAATAGATTTACCCGCATCTTCTTCGAGGTGAGCACGTGTTACGCCAATACGTTTGATTGTGCCATCTTCAAGCTGGATATCAACATGGCCCAAGCCAACAATCGGGTTATCCATCTGGCTAATTTGGTAGCCTTTTGGCGAGTCAGGATAGAAATAGTTTTTACGTGCGAACACAGAAGCTTGGTCGATGTATGCATCGATACCCAAACCAAAGCGAATCGCAAGATCAACCACTTTTTGATTGAGAACAGGCAAAACACCTGGCATGGCCAAGTCTACAAGGCTCGCTTGAGTGTTTGGGTCTTGACCGAATTCAGTCGATGAACCAGAGAAAATTTTAGAGTTGGTTGCAAGCTGAGTGTGGATTTCGATACCAATAACGACTTCCCAACCGTCAATCAATTTCAACTTTTGAGCTTCAGCCATTATGCATTCTCCTCAGCAATTGCCGCACGTTTGGTATGCCAGTCAGTAGTTTGTTGGTATTGATGAACAATTGACAACAATTGTGATTCGGACCAATAGTTACCAATCAACTGTAAGCCGACAGGTAAGCTGTCTTTGTCAAAACCAACAGGAGCATTAATCGCTGGTAAGCCTGCTAAGTTCACTGCAAGTGTATAGATATCACCTAAATACATTTCAGTTGGACTTAAGTTTGCACCAATTTTATAAGCAGTGGTTGGTGCAGAAGGAGCAGCAATCACGTCTACATTTTCAAATGCTTTTAAGAAGTCTTGTTGAATTAAACGACGTACTTTTTGCGCTTTCACATAGTAAGCATCGTAATAACCCGCAGAGAGGGCATAGGTACCAATTAAGATACGGCGTTGAACTTCTGGACCAAAACCTTCTGAACGCGAACGCTTGTAAAGATCCATCAAGTCAGCCGGGTTTTCACAGCGATAGCCGTAGCGAACACCATCGTAACGAGACAAGTTAGAAGATGCTTCTGCTGGTGCGATGAGGTAATACGTTGGAACATAGGCTTCAGTCATATTGAGATCAATCTCAACAAGAGTTGCACCCATTTCTTCCAGCTTTTTCAAAGACTCTTCAACACGAGCTTTTACGTCAGCATCTAAACCAGCAACGTTGAAATACTGTTTAGGAATACCAATACGTAAACCTTTTACAGATGTGCCATTTAAGTTTGCAACGTAGTCATCAACTTCTTTTTTAACAGAAGTTGAGTCTTTTGCATCGTGACCTGCCATTACATTCATTAGGAAAGCACAATCTTCAGCAGAACGTGCCATTGGACCTGCTTGGTCAAGTGATGATGCGTAGGCAATGATTCCGAAACGAGATACGCGACCATAGGTTGGTTTTAAGCCCGTTAAACCACAGAAAGAGGCTGGTTGGCGAATTGAACCACCTGTATCAGTACCCGTTGCAAAAGGCGCTAAATCAGCTGCTACTGCCGCAGCAGAACCACCAGATGAACCACCCGGAACATGATCAAGTGCCCATGGGTTGTTCGTTGCACCTACATATGAGCTTTCCGAAGTTGAACCCATCGCAAACTCGTCCATATTCACTTTACCTAAAGTGACAAGACCAGCTGCTTTAGTTTTTTCAACAACAGTTGCATCGTAAGGAGAGATGAAATTGTCTAATATTTTTGAACCAGCAGTTGTTTTAATGCCTTTGGTACAAAAAATATCTTTGTGTGCCAGAGGAATACCCGTTAGAGCAGTTGCATTACCTGCTTTTAATGCAGCATCGGCAGCGTCTGCTTCTGCAAGCGCTTGTTCAGGTGTAACCGTCACATAGCTTTTAACTTGTGAGTCGATTTTAGCAATACGTTTTAAATAGTGTTCAGTCAGTTCGCGAGATGAAAACTTCGCTTGGCTTAAGCCCTCAGCAAGTTCACGAATTGATAAGCGATGTAAATCAGTCATGAGTAAAATTTCTTTACATTCAAAATAGGGAAGATGGGTTAATTGAGTAAAAGTTATTCAATCACGCGAGGAACAAGATACAAACCATCTTGAGTTGCTGGTGCAACTGCTTGGTACTCATCTCGATGATTGCTTTCAGTTACCACATCAGCACGTAAAGGTTGAGGATTGTCAAAAGGACTTTTCAAAGGTTCTACGCCTTCCGTATCAATGCCTTTTAAGGTTTCCATCATGCCTAAAATTTTATTTAGACTTTGAGCATATTCAGCAGATTGCGTATCATTGAGCGACAATCGAGCAAGATTGGCGATTGCTGAAACTGTTTGTGCATTTAAATCTGCTGAATGCTGTGCATCCGATGTAGACATAACATCACCTAATCAGTATTAAAAATTTTCAAAATATCGTGCGTTATAATAAGCGATTGACTTGTTCAAATCATCACATTTAGTTTAAAGTTGCCACCTTGCATCCACATGAAAGTTTAACTGAGAACGAACCGTGATTCTAAAACGACTAATTGGCTTGTTTTCGCCGGATCTAGCCATTGATTTAGGTACAGCAAATACACTTATTTATGCACCAGGCCGCGGCATTATATTAAATGAACCAACAGTTGTGGCAATTCGTCACAGTGGTTCACAAAAAATTGTTGCTGCTGTAGGTCTAGATGCTAAGCAAATGTTAGGCCGTACACCTGCGAATATTTCTGCAATTCGTCCAATGAAAGACGGTGTAATTGCGGATTTTGAAGTGACTGAAACCATGTTAAATCAGTTTATTGGTAAAGTTCACGAAAAACGTTTGTTCCCACCTGCACCTCGTGTGGTTGTATGTGTACCATGTAAATCAACTTTGGTCGAGCGTCGTGCAATTCGCGAAGCAGTATTTAATGCTGGTGCCCGTGATGTTCGTCTCATTGAAGAGCCTATGGCTGCTGCAATTGGCGCAGGTATGCCAGTTGAACAGGCGTGTGGTTCTATGGTTGTGGATGTTGGTGGCGGTACAACAGAAATTGCAATTATTTCATTGCAAGGTTGTGTCTATGCTGACTCTTTACGCATCGGTGGTGACGTATTTGATGAGCAAATCATCAATTATGTTCGTAAAGCTCATGGTTGCGTGATTGGTGAAACCACAGCAGAAATTATCAAAAAAGAAGTCGGTATGGCTGTTTCTGATGGCACAACATTAGAAATTGAAGTACGTGGTCGTAACCTTGCAGAAGGTGTACCTCGTGCAATTACCGTAACTTCTGACGAAATTACTCAAGCAATTTCTGATCCATTACAAAACATTGTAAGTGCAGTAAAATCAGCACTTGAGCAAACTCCTCCAGAACTTTCTTCTGATATTGCTGAGCGCGGTATTGTGTTGACAGGTGGTGGTGCATTGCTCCGTAACCTCGATAAATTATTAGCTCAAGAAACAGGTTTACCGGTTGTTGTTGCTGAAGATCCTCTTACTTGCGTGACCCGTGGTGGTGGTAAAGTATTGGAATTCTTTGACAACCCGAACCATGACATGCTTTTTGTTGGTTAAGTTTAAGGATTAGGCGGTGCAACAGAATATTTTTTCAAGACAGCCGCCATCTTTCCGCTCGTTCATTATTGCGGTCATTACATGTTTGGTTGTGCTGTTTTTTGACTGGCGCATGCCTTATGTAATTCAGCCAGCAAGGGATGTCTTGTACGCTGCATATAATCCAATTTATGCATTGGCTAGCTATCCGGTACTGTCGAGAGAATGGCTGAATCAACAAACAAAATCTGAAGCACAGCTGCGTCGTGAAAATACTGCGATGCAGGCTGAGTTGTTACAAGCCCAAGTCCGATTACAGAAGCTTTCTGAACTATCAGCTGAAAATACCCGTTTGCGAGGTCTGCTTGATACGCCATTAATTATTGATGGTCGTATGGAGATTGCCGAAGTGATTGGTACCGATGCGGACCCATTGCGTCATATCATCATTATTAACCGAGGCTCTATGGACCATCTTAAGGTCGGCCAAACGGTTTTAGATGATAAGGGGATTATGGGGCAGATCATTAATGTATATCCTCATAGCTCACGTATAATGCTGTTATCAGATAAAGAACATTCACTTTCTGTGCGCCTTGAACGCACCGGAATGCGGGCAATTGTTTCTGGTACGGGTGATTTGGGCCGTTTGAAAATGGAATATGTTCCGACCAGTGCGAACATTCAGGTGGGGGATAAAGTGTTTAGCTCAGGTTTGGGTGAACATTTCCCAGCAGGTTATGCAGTGGGTACAGTTGCTAAAATAAGACGTCATAATTCAGGTGAATTTGCTGAAATTGATGTAACACCAGCAGCGCAATTAGCAACAGGACACCATGTTGTAGTGCTTTTCTCTGAGTCATTAGCGAAGGAGCAACCTTATGCCGATCGCTAAACTAAAGCGAGAAAAGAACAATGATCCATTATGGGGGATTATTATCTCCGTTATTATTGGATCAGTACTCATGATTTATCCGTTGTCTTACGATATTTCAGGCTGGCGTCCATTATTCATGCTGATGATTACGCTATTTTGGGTCGTCTGTCAGCCTTCTTGGTGTGGTGTCTGGTTTGCATTTGGAATGGGAATTTTTACAGATTTATTGCTTGATGCACCGTTAGGACTCAATGCTTTAAGTTTTGTCATTATGACTTTTCTAACCCGTTTTTTAATTCGGGAACGCCGTATTTTAACTTTTGGTAATTTGTGGACAATTGCAACTCTGGTCATTATTGCCCATTTAGTATTTATGTGGGTAACACAAACCATGGGTGGTATTCACTTTTCGCTTGCTAGACATTGGCAACCATTGATGACAAGTATCATCACTTGGCCAATCGTCTATTATTGTTTGGCAAAATGGCGCATATAGTTTTAGCTTCTAGTTCTCCTCGTCGGAAGGAACTATTACAACAATTGGGTTTGGTTTTTGAAATCTATAGCCCAGATATTGATGAACCAGTTCATAAGGATGAACTGGTTCATCAATATGTTGAACGTTTAGCGAGAGAAAAAGCGCAAACTGTATTAAACCTTTTTCCAGAAGCAATTGTTATCGCTGCCGATACGAGTCTTGGGCTTGATGGCCAAATTATTGGCAAGCCTGAATCGAAAGATCATGCTTTTGAAATATGGAAACAACTATCTGGACGCTGGCATGACGTATTTTCAGGGATATGTATTGCCACTCAACAACAAGTTTTGAGTCAGGCGGTACAAACACAAGTTGAGTTCCAACATCTGACTATACAAGATATGGAAGACTATTGGGCCACAGGTGAGCCTGTAGGGAAGGCCGGTGGGTATGCAATTCAAGGAATAGCTTCTCAATATATTCCCCAAATTCAAGGAAGTTATAGTAATGTGGTAGGACTTCCTTTATACGAATTTGCACAGTTATTAAAAAGAGTAAAGACATAAAGGGGTTGTTATCATTCTTAATTGAATAGCATTGTCGATGAACACTAGACAAAGTTAAAGTTAACAGCTTCTCTGACTCTTTAATAAAAATTTTATAATGCTTTGAGTTTATGTATGTCAGAAGAATTACTTATTAATGTCACGCCTATGGAGTGTCGGGTGGCATTAATCGAAAATGGAACTGTTAATGAGCTGTATGTTGAGCGTACGGTCAAGCGCGGTCTAGTCGGTAATATTTACAAAGGCAAAGTCGTGCGAGTGCTTCCGGGTATGCAAGCTGCTTTTGTTGATATCGGTTTATCTCGAACAGCCTTCTTACACATCAATGATATGGTTTGGCCTCGTTCACAACCTACCCCCAATGTCTTTGAGCTATTACATCCCGGTCAAACCCTGACCGTTCAAGTCATGAAAGATATGTTAGGAACGAAAGGGGCACGTCTGAGTACAGATCTTTCAATTCCTTCTCGTTATCTGGTTCTCATGCCATATGGTAACCATATTGGCGTATCGCAGCGTATTGAGTCTGAAGAAGAGCGAGATAGATTACGTAATATTATTGAAGGTATTCAATCTGAACATAATCTGCCGGGTAGTGTGATTGTACGTACGGCTGCCGAAGGTGTGGATGAGGCAGAAATTGCACGGGATATGTGCTATCTGAGTAAATTATGGGAATACATCCAACGTAAGCAGATTGATGTTGCAGTTCCTTCCTTAATTTTTGAAGAACTTCCATTACCTCAGCGTATTATTCGAGATTTAGCAAGCGAAGAGACGGCAAAGATCTATGTCGATTCGAGAGAAATTCATGCCAAACTTATGGAGTTTGTTGAAGAATTTGTTCCGAATATGCAGAGTCGACTCATTCATTATCCGGGTGAGCGACCGCTATTTGATCTTTATAATGTCGAAGAAGATATCCAAAAAGCCCTTCAAACCCGTGTAGCTTTGAAATCTGGTGGTTATCTTATGATCGACCAGACTGAAGCCATGACAACGATTGACGTGAATACCGGTTCATATGTCGGTGGTCGTAGTCTTGAAGACACGGTTTTTAAAACCAATATGGAAGCGACACAAGTCATTGCACGTCAACTTAGACTGCGTAATTTGGGTGGTATTCTCATTATTGATTTTATTGACATGCAAGAAGCAATTCACCGTGAAGAGGTGATGCGTCAATTTGAAAAAATGCTTGAGCGCGATCACGCCAAGACAAAAATTACTCAAGTGTCAGAACTTGGGCTGGTCGAAATGACCCGTAAACGAACACGTGAATCGTTAGAACATTTGCTGTGTGAGTCGTGTCCAACGTGCCAAGGGCGTGGTTTTGTCAAAACAGCAGAGACAGTGTGTTACGAGATATTTCGTGAGATATTACGCTATACCCGCGCATTTGAGTCAACGAGTGGCTTTACTGTCGTTGCCCATCCTTCTGTGATTGACCGGTTATTAACAGCAGAAGCGCCAGCAGTGGCTGATTTAGAGCATTTCATCAACCGTGTGATTAAATTTCAGGTCGAAAATTTATATACGCAAGAGCAATACGATATCATTTTAAGTTAAAGTTGTAACAAGATATCGCTTAATCCTTGTTACAACTGAAATTTTACTTTCATTCATGAATTTTAAATACTACTTACATACAGTAGCCGTAGACGTTCTCCCTATTTAACGTCTTAGCAAACAATAAGAGGTATAACCCATGAATGTAAGTGAAAACTTAATTAGCAACGGTCTTAAACATGTTTTAGATAGCACGCCAGTCAATAGCTGCTATATGTTGAATGACCAAGGTAAAGAAGTGCCGATTACAACTGCGATGATTCGTTCAGTATGTCATCAGTTGCTTAACCAGTGCCGCACAATCAAAAAATAAGGGGCCATTTCAAAGCCCCTTAACTTTTTCTAACTTGCTGAATGATGTTTCAGCTGCTTCTCTGCAATAATTTCTTCAAAACGTTGAATCTCATCTTCTAAATGAGTCAAAAGGTTTTGCATTTTTGGCAAAGCATTTCGACAAGCTGTTAATCCCACTTCAAGCTTATCTAAATAACTAGTCATGGTAATATTTAAAGCTTGTCCATCCATAACAATGGAAGCAGGGTAGAGAGCGTCTAATTTCGCGCCATTCCAATAAAGTGGCTCACGTGGCCCTGGTACATTAGAAATCACTAAATTGAACGCCTGACGCTTAGGAAGCATTCCTGACATGATGTTTAATCCTGCCGGACCATAAACCACCGCACTATAGTTTAAAATTTCATTAGCAGTCATACGGCTAAAGCGTTGCTTTGAATTCTGCATACTGCGACGAATAATTTCTAGACGTTCTAATGGTTGGTCTTTATGAGTGCCTAAATTTGCTAGAATCATGGTAATTCGGTTACTCATATCAGAATCATCTGTGCGTAATGAAGCTGGAACCATGGCAATAAGTGGCTTTTTAGGTAAGCTATTTTGACTAATCAAATATTCACGTAATGCACCCGAACATACTGCTAGTACAACATCGTTAATCGTTACGCCTAATGCTTTTGAAATTTTTCTAAGGCGGCTCAGTTCAAAGGATTGGGCCGCAAAACGACGTGAAGCACTTACTCTTTGGTTCAAAATCGAAACTGGCGCCTGAAAGGTAGAAACATAATCAGGATTTTTGCCCATTTCTTTAAATATAGTCTGAGATAACTCTTGCATTACTTTAGGAGCTATGTCGAGTTGAGACTTAATGCCTCCTAAAATACTCTTAATTTTACTTGTACTTGGAGTCGGCACTTTTAAGCGTTTAGTTCTCTTGCTTTCGACACACCATAAAGGAACCACGTGTTTCTCTTCAGGTGTTTTTGAAAGTGATTTTTCAATTAAACGCATGCCTGCAACGCCATCAACCATTGCATGATGGATTTTAAAATACATCGCAAAACGATTGCCTTCGATTCCTTCAATAATGTCACAGGTCCAAAGTGGCTTTGCACGATCAATTAATGAACTATGTTGCTGTGAAATATAAACCAGAAGTTCACGAATGCGCCCCGGATGGGGTAAAGCAATGTGGCGAAAATGATGATCGATATCGAACTCTTCATCCTCATCCCAAAATAGACCATTTAAACGGTTATTGAAGGGCGGAATAGGAATACTTTTTGAGCGTTTAATATCTTCTACTAAATCATGTACAAAGGTTTCAGGTGCATTTTCAGGAATTTCAAATAAAAATAATCCACCGACATGCATGGGTTGCTGTCTTTTTTCAAGTGACAGAAAAATGAAATCAATTGGGTGTAATGGACGCATAAATCATTGTGCCTCATGCATTTTTCTAAGAAGCCCTTATCTGAGCTCTTATTAGAATTATAGAACCGTAAAATTAAGTATATAGCGTTTAGAGTAGATAAAATATGACTTTGTGTACGTAACATGACATAAAAAAAACCACTGATTTAGCAGTGGTTTTTTGATAACAAATTACTTTTTCATGTTGCCTGCATGTAATCCGCACTCTTTTTGAGTCGCTTCTTCCCACCACCAACGTCCTTCACGCTCATGTTGGTTCGGTAATACAGCTCGTGTACACGGTTCACAGCCGATAGAAACAAAACCACGTTCGTGAAGAGGGTTATATGGAATTTCCATCATACGGATGTAGCTCCATACCTCAGCACTTGTCCAGTTCGCTAAAGGGTTATATTTAATGAGTTGCTTATCTGGACCAGAGAAGCCTGCATCAGCTTGTACGACAGGAATTTCTGTACGTGTACCAGGGCTTTGATCTTTACGTTGACCTGTAATCCAGCCATCTAAAGTAGCAAGTTTTTTACGTAAAGGCTGAACTTTTCGAATACCACAACATTCCTGATGCCCATCTGTAAAAAAGCTGAATAAACCTTTTTCGTTTACCATGTTTTGAACAGCTTCAGATTCAGGGAAACAAATTTCGATATTGATATTGTAGTGTTTACGGACAGTTTCAATAAATTGATATGTTTCAGCATGGAGGCGGCCAGTGTCGAGACTAAAGACACGGAAAGGCTTACCCAAACGTGAAGCAATATCAATTAAAACAACATCTTCTGCTCCCGAAAAAGAAATTGCGATTTCACCTTGTTGGCTTAAGGCAAGTTCTAAAATTTCCCGAGGGCTTTTGGTTGCATATTCAGCAGCAAGAGCATCTACGATATCAATAGTCGGAATAACGGTCATGTGTGTTCCTGGCAAAAGGCTTGGGCGCATTGAGTTATGAAAAATATTCTAAAGGATAGTTGATAAACTGCTTAGCACTTTAATTTCGATCCTTATGAATAAAATTGATTTGATCAATAACAACGCAAAACTGAAAATCTTAATGGTATGATACAGCAATTTTTAACCAACGTTGGAAGCATTCATGGAAATCGTATGCCTAGATCTTGAAGGGGTTTTAGTTCCTGAAATCTGGATCAATTTCGCTAAAAAAACAGGGATTAAAGAACTCGAGGCTACAACTCGTGATATTCCGGATTATGATGTTTTAATGACTCAGCGTCTTAATATTTTAAAACAACACGGTCTAGGCTTAAATGACATTCAAGAAGTCATTGCTGAGATGGGGCCTTTACCAGGTGCAAAAGAGTTTGTTGAATGGGTGAGTACTCATTTCCAACTCGTGATCCTGTCAGATACTTTCTATGAGTTTGCACACCCTTTAATGAAGCAATTGGGTTGGCCAACCATTTTCTGTCATAAATTAGAGACAGATGAAGAAGGAATGATTACGGCTTATAAGCTACGTCAACCAGATCAAAAACGTGAGTCTGTTAAAGCACTACATGGCTTAAATTTCCGCGTAATCGCTGCGGGCGATTCATATAACGATACAACCATGCTGGGTGAAGCCGACCATGGTTTCTTATTTGATGCGCCGACAAACGTAATTGCTGAGTTTCCACAGTTTCCAGCAATTAATGGATATGATGCATTAAAAGAAGCAATCCGTTCAGTTTCGAAACGTACGATCCCAGCTTAAGAGTAAATAATAAAAAGGCGCTTTAAGCGCCTTTTTATATGGATAAGTTTGAAACTTAGAATTTATAACCAAGTTTTAAACCATAAGCGATCGCATTGTTGTCAGAGAACTCTGCAAGATATTGGTCGCTACCAGCTTGTGCGCCAGTTTGAGCTTTAGCATCGCCCAACCAGAAGTATTTTACGCCACCAGCAATAAACGTTTGTGGAGTAGGGCTATATTGAAGGCCTAAACCTACGTTCCAGTAGCCTTCAGTTGGACCTAGAGTTGTAATTGGGTCACCTGCTCCAGAGTCCCAACCTACAGAAACGTTACCAGCCCATTTGTCATTAAGTTTGCGACCAACACCTGTGGTGACTGTCCATTGGTCATCTGCATAGCTAACTAAATCGAAACCATTTGGACGGTTGACAATCGGCCCTACAACTTTTGATAGTTGCCCAAATTTGTATGGTTGAACGGAGAAATCTTTCCAGTTCACCCAACGTACGTTGGCAAAGGCAACAGTGTCAGCCATGATTCCCGTTTGGAAATCAAAGTTAACTGATTGAGGCGTCGTAATTGTGGTGTCTGCTGAGCTATTTTTAATTGCCTCACCAGCAGCGGCTTGCCCTAATAGTGAAAGAGCAGGAAGAGTAGGTAAGTTTTCACGGATATTGACATCATGGTCAACTTCAGAACGATACGTTAAAGAGGCTTTTAATGCAATTTCAGGAATTTGATAAGCAAAACCTGCTAACCAACCTACGCCGCCAGTTTCTTTGATGTCTGCATCATAGCCATTGTAGATGCTATAAGCTTGTCCACGAAGACTGATGTTCCCCTTAATTGTCTGGTATACACCACCTGCATAGAGGTTCCAGTTCTTATTCGGTTGAAAACCAAAAACCATAGCAAGGTTTTGAGTATCAACTTCAACTTTGGTACCACCTTTGCCAAGTAAACCATTAATTTCATTTATTCCAGCATCTACTCTTGCTGCGACGCCTTGTTTTACACCTGCATCGATAGCAGCTTTAGTAGTTGCATCATTATTATAAGCATTTAAAGTAGCAGCAAATTGTGCTTGACCTGCTGGAGTAGATAAGTTTACTCCTTGGGCTTGCAGAGCGGCACCGACACGTTGATTGGCAGTTAAACCATTAAATGTATTATCAATAGTACTAGCACGGATAGACTCTAATGCTGCTGGTGCTAAAATTGTGTTAGAAGAGTCTGACACAAATACATTTTTCCCAGAATATTCTGCATCTGCACCAAATGGTTGATCGTAAAGTAAACCAAACGAGAATTTATCGTTAATTTGTAGTTTTAATGCTGCATTAGGGAAGTAATAATCCTCACCCATATCGGCAATATCACGGCGAGTTGCGCTTGATCCTGCTTCTTTACCCGATACATCCGGGTCTAGAGCAGTGATACCAGCTTCAAAGTAGTTACCAGGCTGCAAAAATGCAGACATTGATTGTCCAGAGCGATCCAATGCTGCTGCAAAAACCCCAGTTGCAGGCAGCGTTGCTAAAATCATTGCAGTGCTCAGATGTTTTAATTTCATTTTAATCTTTCCTTGAACTTCAAGACATTTTTTTAAAAGTAACAGAGTTAAACCGTTTAAACTGTGTTGCCTTCAAAGCTTCTAATTACAACTTATAAAAGCTTTGATAACTCCATGTAACAAAAATAGCATAATTACAATAAGAGTAAATCTGTTATATGAACTGAAGAGTACTCACTTTTTATACAAATAGTGTCAATAATGGATGAAATATGAAGGAATATTATTATTGTAAAATTGATTTAATTAATTGATATTTATATTTTTTATCTATTAGTAATATGGTTTATTTTAATGACATTTTTGTCGCAAACCTAAAAAAAATGGTCAAAGATTTTTTTGTAAAAATATGAGCTAAGTGATTATGGAATGAGTATTGGTCGTCATTTTTACTTGATAAGTCTAGTTTCTCTACATCTGTATATTATTGATTCAGTTTTATATTCTTAATTTTATGAAAAAGTTTCCCTTAATTTTTTTTACCATTTGATCTATTTCTTGAGTAACTTTAGTCTCCTGTTTGGGAATGACCATAAGAGAGAATAACCAAAAATAAAAGATAGATTTGGCTATTCTATTTTTAGAGCTAAAACACAGCGTTAGAGTGGATATAGCTTTTCATCAAATTGCTCAAGCTTGGGAAAGTTTAGTGGTTCAAGTTGATCCAGATGAGTGAGATACGTCACATAGTCTTCGAGAAGGATTTCTCGTGCTTCTTGGCTAATGTAAGGCACATGGTAGGCAGTGAATGGTGGTAGAACTTCAAAACCAGCATATGCCAAAGTACCGCGCTGAATCGGGGATAGATAATTTTCGATTGGGCCATGAATAGAGTTCTCCCCAAACATGTGTGTTCTACCACCGAGTGTTAAACACAACATCGCTTTTTTACCAGCCATTCCGCCGTGGTTATAAAAACGTTTACCACCGTAAAAGAGTCCTGAAACAAACACACGATCAATCCAGCCTTTTAAAATTGCTGGCACAGATGTCCAGTAGAGTGGGAAATTTAAAATGACTAAATCAGCTTTTTTAACCTTTTCAATTTCTGCTTGAATATCAGGAGCTAGAAGTTGATTTTTACTGGCATTTCTTTGCTCTAATGCATAGTTAAAATAATCAGGTTGGTTGAGTTCTAAAAAATCTTCTTTTGATGCAACTGGATTAAATTGCATTGCATATAAGTCTGAAACCTCTACCCGATGGCCCAGTTTTTCAAAGGTTTGTTTAGCTGTACTTTTTAATGCGGTCGTAAAAGATAATGGTTCTGGATGAGCATGGACAATCAAGATATTCATAGGGGAGACCTGTATTTTTTTGGAAATTGTACTGCCTAGAGCAATTCAGCGGATTTTATTTTGTATAACTATGCATCAATCTAAAAGCATGGCATAGTTCATGAACCGACAGTTTTTACCATTTCACGCCATTTTATTTTGTTCAATCGGTGCCTATGAATCCAGAATTACCCGGGACTTATATTAACTTAATCGTCAAGACTGTTAGGCAGTGGGGTGTCTCTAGTGAGCAGCTTTTGGAGGGAAGCGGCATAACAGTAGATCAATTAAAAAAACCTTATTGGTATGTTGAGTTCAATACCTTAAATCAGCTTATTGAACGGGCGATTGAGTTATGCAAAGAGCCAGCACTAGCAGGGTATTTAGCTTTAGAAATGACGGCTTCATGTTATGGTTCAGTCGGAATGGCTGCTATGGTTTCTCCAAACTTAGGAGAAGCATTGAAAATACTTGAACAGTTTATTGGGTCACGTTGCGAAGTTTTTAAACCAGAATTAAAGCAAGGAAATAATTCTGCATGTTGGTCAATTCATCAACCTGTCAAAGCATTTCAGTTGAGCCGAAATGCCAACTTTTTTTTGTTAGTCGGTTTTGTTCAAATTGCAAAAAAACTAACAGGCTTATCCAATTTGGGAAAAGTTGAATTACGAATGCCGGAACCGACAGGTTTTGCCAAAATGAGTAATCAGCTGGCTGTGACTTGTTTATTTAATCAAAAACGCAACAGCTGGATATTTCCAAAAGAATATTTAGTACAGCCTATATTAACGGCAGACCCGATGTTGGCGCCTTTGCTAAATGCACAATGTAAGCGAGATATCGAAAAATTAAAGTTACAAAGTGGCTGGAAAGGGCGAGTTAAACAAGTTACTGAAAAATTGCTTGTGAATGGGGACGGTGAGACATTGAAAGTCGGACAAGTAGCTAAAATCATAAATATTTCAGAGCGAACTTTGCAACGTTATTTAGCAATTGAAAATACAAGTTTCACTGTCTTGGTTGACTCACTTAGAAAGCAACATGCTCAAAAACTTTTGGCTCAAAATAACATGTCGATTGAAAAAGTTGCTTTAACTTTAGGATATGCCGACACCTCTCATTTTACCCGTGCATTTAAACGTTGGATGGGAGTCACGCCCAAGTATTTTCAGACGCAACGCAAAATGGATGAATTAAGTTCAAATTTGAGTTAAAAAGGCCACTGATTTAATTGCGTGACCTCTAAAACTGATTCGAGAGCTTTAAACCGTTTGTTCTGGCTTGGATGAAAGCGACTGAATTACTTTAAAATAGCTAGGTGGTGTTGGAACATGTCCGCGGTCTCTCAATAAACGATGCATACGCGGCAATTTGAAGTAGGGTACAGAAGCCATTAAATGGTGTTCCATGTGGTAATTAACATGAATAGGCGCCACAAAGCTTCTAGCAATCCAACCCGCTTGTGTTGTACGGGTATTGGTTAAGGCTGTATTACTTGTTTGCATCCCTGCATGTTCGGCCATTGAGCGAATTCTTAAAAATAGGGGAAATGGTGTTAAATAAGCCAACGGCCATAACCAATAAAAACGTTGCTGACCAAATCCTTTTAAAATACCATATAGCGCCGCGTTGGTTGCAATGGCTCCGCTACTATTTTTTACAATACTTTTTGCATAATCAATAAGATGTTTATTGCTGCGGTCTAACCAGACTTGATCATTTGCAACGGTCCATTTCATTAAATCGAGATCCATCAACACTCGACCAAAGCTAAATTTTAATCCCGTCATACCCGTTAAGTCGCGTAAGAATTTTCGAGTAAGTGATTTTTTGCTTACAGGAAAACCAGAAACTAGAGAAAGGTCAGGGTCATCTGGAGTAGACGTTTTTGCATGATGACGAACGTGATGTTGACGATATTTATGTAAATCATTCCAGATCGGGCGAGCACATAACCATTCACCTACGAAGTCATTTACTTTCTTATTTTTGAATAAGCTTTTATGTGATGCATCATGCATCAAAATTGCTAAACATAACTGGCGACCAGCCAATATGGCCAAGGCAAGCATACAAGCAAGTAATTTGCCCCAACTTGGCAAGTAATCCCATATCATGATTAAGCTAGCAAATGTTCCGCCAATAACAGCCCACGTACTTGCAACAGCCCAAGCGCCGTATGTATCTGAAGGCTCTGTGAGTTCTTGTATTTCTTCTCTGCTAAATAGATCAGTCACACTCACCTGCGCATTCATTTTTATTCTCCCAAATTAGATTTTGGTTTCCATATTTTATATTACAAATATAATCATTAAATTTTAAAATGTGAAATATTTGTTTGTAAAAAAATAAATCGACCTTTAATGGGCTAATTCATTTTCATAAAGTTTTTGCCACAGTTTCTGCCCAATTAAATCGAGCTGCTGTACATTTTGAGCAAACTGATTGCGGGCATGTTCATTAACAAAGGGAGAGGGCAGCAAAGGATCATTCATTAGCAAAGTAATGGTTTCTCGCCCTAATAGCAAAGCTTGAGCAGCAGCGTTATTGAGCGGTAATTTTTCATATTTTAAAAGCCATTGCTGAATATCTTGGCTATAGTTTTTGTAGTTTAATTCGAGCTGTTGGGTATCCCACAAAGAAGCAATTAACTGAACTGTTTTTGAGTCAAATTTTTGAATAACACAAATTTTAGCTTCATTTTCAAGGCCTGCTAAAACAAGTTCTTCACATGTTTTTTCGAAACTATAGGCTAAATTATCTGGACGAATATAAATACCGGTTTCGAGTTCTTTAAAGCCAAATTGACGTAATGCTCGTTCTCTCTTTTTTAAAGCAGTGCGATCTATACGACCTAACGTGCCAGTAAATACTGCCAGATAATGCTGTTGCCATTCTTTGGTCTGTTTAATGCCATTTTTACGGTTCAAAATGACTTTAGCCCATTCTTTTGTTGATGGCGAAAGTTGATAAATACCGCGCTCGACACTTTCTATCATGCCTTCATTTAATAACCGAGTCGTAGCAACACGAATACCATTTTCACTTAAGTTGAAAAGTTTGGCGGCAATCAATATTTGTTTAATGGTGAGCTGAGGATATGCTGAGGAAAGAAACAAATCGATAATAAGATGGCGTGCATTAATTTTGGTATTTTTCATTCAGATATAATTTTTGATATGAGCTGCATTTAATCACAATAATATCATGTTTTTTTAAGGGCTTTTTAAGATCATTTTGTAGAGTAGGCTCAGACAAAAAAGCTTTATCTAGAGCAAGAGAAATTTTGGCAGTTCTTTACCAAGTTTTATCTTTTTACGATAGTTAACCCAAGTTTGTCATCATGATGTGATACATTATCGCACTTTAAATAAACTGCCTTTAACTAGGGGCAATAACCACAAACGTTAGAAATGATCTGATATTGAACATGTGTTAAGTCAAATTTGAGGCTTACAATTGCGATAAAATAAATTTTAGATCGTTCTAATGATTAACTTTCTTTGAGCAAGTTATGGAAAATTTTGAAGTTATAAAAGCACTGTTTTTAGGCTTTGTCGAAGGCTTAACTGAATTTTTACCAATCTCGAGTACAGGCCATCTAATTTTATTTGGTCATATTATCGATTTCCATTCAGACGGCGGTCGTGTATTTGAGGTCGTAATTCAGTTAGGTGCTATTTTAGCAGTGTGCTGGTTATACCGACAAAAAATTGTTAACTTGATTAAGGGCTTCTTCAGTGGTGATGTGGAATCACGTCATTTTGCCATAAGTGTACTTATTGCATTTTTCCCAGCAGTCATTATTGGGGTTTTGGCAGTAGACTTTATTAAAAGTGTTTTATTCAGCCCAATTGTGGTTGCGATTGCCTTAATTGTTGGTGCTCTTATTATTTTCTGGGTTGAATCTAGACAATTTGAACATAAGACAGACGATGCGACCAAAATTACTTTTAAACAAGCACTTTTAGTCGGACTTGCTCAATGTGTTGCCATGATTCCGGGAACTTCACGTTCAGGTGCGACTATTGTGGGTGGAATGTTTGCGGGTTTATCACGTAAAGCTGCTACAGAATTTTCTTTCTTCCTCGCTATGCCAACCATGTTAGGCGCTGCAACTTTTGACTTGATTAAAAATGCTGACGTACTGACCGCCGATAATATGATTAATATTGGGGTAGGTTTTGTTGCCGCTTTTATTGCCGCTTTATTTGTTGTAAAAGCATTGGTACTGTTTGTAGAGCGTCATACGTTACGCGTATTTGCGTGGTATCGAATTGCATTAGGTGTAATTATTTTGATTGCAGCAATGTTCTTTAATTTATCGGCTTAAAATAATCTGATGAAATGAAAAACCTAGAGTGTTCTAGGTTTTTTTATGCCTAAAAATTAATTTGAATTGTCTATTTATACAAAGTAAACGTAAGACACATGTTTTCATTTTAGGTTCATTGTTATATTGATTTAAACAAGATATGGAGCATATGAATGACCTTTCCAACAACTATGAAAATTATTGAAATTACGGCTCCTGGTGGACCTGAAGTCCTAAAAGTTCAAGAGGTGAATATTCCCGTACCTCAAGCAGATGAAGTCTTAATTGAGGTAAAGGCTGCTGGAATTAACCGACCTGATGTCTTACAGCGTATGGGGCTATATCCGATGCCTAAAGGCGTTACTCAAATACCGGGCCTTGAAGTTGCCGGTGTTGTGGTTGCTGTTGGTGAGCAAGTGGAACAGTTTAAAGTTGGAGACAAAGTCTGTGCTTTAACCAATGGCGGTGGCTATGCAGAGTACTGCGCGGTAACCGCAACTCAAGTATTACCAATACCTAAAAATTTATCATTTACACAAGCTGCTGCGATTCCGGAAACATTTTTTACGGTTTGGGCGAATCTATTCGATATTGGCCGTTTAAAAGAAAATGAAACGGCACTCATTCATGGTGGAGCAAGTGGAATTGGAACCACAGCTTTAGCCATTTGCCATGCTTTAGGGATTAAAACTTTTGCTACGGTTGGAAGCGAAGATAAAGTTGAAGCACTCTCAAATTTCACTACAGCAATAAATTATAAAACCCAAGATTTTGAACAAGAAATATTGAAACAAACTCAAGACCAAGGTGTTGATGTTATTTTGGATATTGTGGGTGGGTCTTATTTCCAGAAAAATTTAAGCCTATTAAAACGTGATGGTCGACTTGTTATTATTGGCTTTATGGGAGGGCGCATTGCAAAAGAATTTGATTTACAAAAATTGATTTTAAAACGCGCTACCATTACAGGCTCAACCATGCGAGCACGTACGGCCCAAGAAAAAGCACAAATTGCCCAATCTTTGCATGAGCATGTGTGGCCATTACTGGCACAAGGTAAGTGTTTACCTCAAATTTATACAACGTTTGCTTTTTCAGATGTACAAAGTGCCCATGCGTGTATGGAGCAGGGTGATCACATCGGAAAGATCGTTTTAGAGATGAATATGTAAAGCCGTAATAATTAAGGTTTAGGTGAACGACAGGCTTGCCTAAACTAAGCTTAGTAATTTCTTATCAAATTTGTGTATTCTCTTGGTGCTTTAGATAAAGGAACGAACATCGACATTGGTTATATGCCAGGCGCCTCACCTTGGCTAGTGGGTGAAAACCTTGAAAAACTCGGTGTCGAAATTTTAAATGATGGTATTACAGGTCAATGTCATAGAGACCATAAACTATGAACAGGCGATAGCCCACTTGCTTCTAATAATTTAGGCAAACTGACAGCTGAAACGTTGTTGGCTGAAGTGAAGGATTGAGAATATTGTTTTATAGAAATAGGGCTTTTTATTAAGTCCTATTTTTTTATAATAAATAGAGTGTTAGGTGGAAATTTGAAAATGGTAAATGATGTAAAATCAGTATAATAAGTAAGGGATAGGAGAATATTAAAATGATAAAAATAGAAGATATAAATCTACTTGAGCAAGGATATAAGTTGGTTTTTGATTTAAGGTCATCTTCTTCAATATTGATGGATGAAAATTATATCAAAAATATACAACAAACTACGTTGGATAAGGGAACAACTATGGGGCTTAAGGGTGACAATGGTTTATATGCAACAGCTGAATGGTGGGGAAATATCGAAAATGGTAATATAGAAAATTACTATGTTAGAGGGTTAATAGTTGAAATAAATGAAGAAAATCCATTTATAGATGGAAGTACCATGATTACAATTAAAGTAAATGGAACTGATAAAGAAATATTTCAAGATATAGTTTTTACTAATGAAAAAGAAAAGGCTATAAGTAAAGAGCTCTATAAAGTTGGAAATGAAATAGTATCCATTTATATTTTGGATAAATTAAAAGAGGATGATGTTTGGAATTGGGTAGTAGAAGAAAAACTAGGTGTTTCTCCATTACTTAATAGGGTTTATATTAAGGGTGGGGATTAAAATTATTCTATATTGATGGCTTGTAGGTGTTTAATATGAATGAAGATGAAATTAATATTATAGCCTATAACTATGTGGGTTATATTAAGTTAAATAAAGATATTATTTTTCCTGCTGATGGTAATAAAAATGATATTATTTATAACCAAAGTGGAGTTAATAGGAGAGTTTTTTCGGGATACGTTAGCTTTCCCGAAGTTGAAAAGAACACTTTATTTTATATGAAAGCTTTTTTGCTTACTCTTACTGTAGATATACCTTGTAAGGAAGAAATTCATTCTTTAATTAAAATATTTTCATATTGTGACAACCACTCTTCATTAATTGAAAAATTATCATTAGGACTAAAATATAATTCAAAAGGTCTTATTTTTAATGGGCTTAAAGAAATAATAGGTGATTTTTACTTGTTTGAAAAAATTGATGATTTATTTTTCTATGATGGAAGAGAGGAGTTGTACAATAATTTTTTTAAAAATGATAAATAATTTAGATGATTGTAAAGTATAAAATGGATAAAGATTAAATAAAATGATAGAGAATTGTGCACTGATTGATCAAGGGTATAAATTGATTTTTGATTTAAAAATGTGGTTGGAAAAAAATGGAAAAGATGAGATTAGGTCTACACATGCTTTGACTCTGGATAGTACTACTAATAGTGGTTTAAGTGGAGTGTATGGTTTATATGGAACAAGTGAGTGGTGGGATAATATTGAAAAAGGTAATATTGAAACATATATTGTAAGTGGGGTAATAGCTGATCTTTGTAAGGGAAATATTTTTGTGGATGATGGTGCAATGATAACTATTATTTCAGATAATAATGAAGATGGTATATATGAAGGAGTAATATTTACAAACGAAATTTTGAAGAGAGATTTCGGTAATCTTTATTCTAAAGGAAATAAAATAGTTGTTTTTTATATTTTGGATGAATTAAAAGATAAAGATGCTTTCAATCCTTTAATTAAGGATAAAGTAGGTGTTTTACCTATAACAAGTAAGATTTATATTAAAGAGGGAAAATGATTTTTTATATTGTTGATTTTATTTGTGATTTTTGCCATTTTGGGAGTAAAAAGCATATAATTAAATGTTTTAAATTGTTAATGAAAATTCTGATCAAGAAGATTCAATAAATATAAATAGATGTTTGAATGAGTTAGTAGTTGTTACTGAATGTAAATTTTAAGATTAAGGGGTAACATTATAAAAACCGTGGTGCTGGAGGTAGCTGTTAATTAGGAATTTGTATAGCTTACTATTTATACTAGTGTTAGTGGCATGCTCTGGTACAGTTGATTTAATTGTTTCGGGTAATGCTAATAGCGGAATTATATTTCAGCTATCTAAAAGTGATGCCAAAAAGCTTGATAGTGGTTTTCGATTTTATGTAATGGATAATAGTGCTGTTTCTGCCGGTACAGTGAAAGAAACAGTATGGGAGATTAAGATAAGTAGGGAAATAAAATGGTTTAATTTTAAAAATGATTATGCCTATAAATGGACTTATGGAGTTAAACCAAGCGGATTTAAAGAGATTAACAAACCCAAGCAGCTAAAGTTAAATACTCAATATTACTATTCGATTGATGGTGGGGTAGGCTATCATGGTTCAGGTTGTTTTTATTTAAATGAAAACAAAATGGTTATAAATAGTAAGAGCTGTTAAATAAAACTGACTTCTAATATATATATAAGATATAAATTCTAATGTTTTTAGTATATACATTAATTTTTAATTTTGGAATGTTTGTAAAATATATTAAAATTATTGCTAATGAAGTGGTTTTTTTATGTTTTAATAATCAGATTAAATTGATTCATTTATCTGATGCTATATTGTGTTGGGTTTATTGAAATGAATAAGTTAGTAATAAGTATAGCCAAAAATAAATTTACTATCTATATGGTGTGGATGATGTTGGTAATACCTATATTGGCAATAGCAACCACGACAGATATTATTTACTCTCCAATTATTTTTATATTATTGGTCTTTTATTTAAGTAAGGAGCGTAAATACATGCTTGCTATCGCTTTTTTATATGGTTTCTTTGTTTTTTTATCATCCTTATTTTTATTTTATACGCTGGTTTGAATCTTTTATTAGAGGGGATATTCCACTTAAGGAGTGCTTGGAGTAAATTTATTCACTGCTTAAGGTAAGATCAACGACGTATTTTAATCCACCTAGTGCAATATTTGCAGTGTTAGCTATACCTTCTATTTATTTTATTAATTTGAGGAATAAATTAAATGACAGTAAGTAGATGGAGCTTGAGTATTAAAAATTAAATCATGGGTTATATTATTTTTAATTTAAAAGGTATATTTTTTTAGAATATACCTTTGTATTTTAGAAGGACTAATTTTTTACTTGTTCAACTAAGTATATGTGTGACCCTACTAAAACTGCAAATGCCACCTATTTTAATCAGAATTTTAATATTAAGGCTTTACGGGGAAATACGATATTGAATTTTGATCGTACCTCATCAGATTTTTTTAATCATATAACAAAATATGACTTTAATATAAGCACAGCTAATACAATTAGTGGGATATGAGAATATTCATTAATAATCCTAAGGCGGCTGCTTCGATAAATTTTCCTTACTACCCTAGAAACAGGAAGCAATAATTATGAATGAGTTAGATTTAAGTGTTAAGGTGGTACAGGGGAGAGATTCGTTAGAGATAAATCATATCGCCTTTGAAAATTCAGCCTTTATATGGCCTAGCGATAAATCTGATTTAAAGTTATTCGTTGATCAAGGTGCCTTACTTGTACCATCTGAATTAGAAAAATCTATTTACTCTTCTGGAGTTTATTTAATATTTACAGATGTCTCTGGAATAGCTGATGATGGAGGGTGGACTTATATCAAGGTTACTCATAAGAATAACCTAGTTTATTGGGAAGTGTGGTTTAATAATGGCTGGGTTGAGTTAGTTTTTGACTTAACTGTGTATCAAAAAGAGCTTATTGAAATTATGAATCAACTGAAAGTATTGCCACCAAATATTATTGTACAGCCTAGTCAGATTATATTTCCAGAATAATAGTAATTGAAAGCTGGGCATGTGCCCAGCTTTTTATTAGTGAGCTATTGTCTTGAAAATTTTTTTAAATTTTAGTCTATTTAATATGGTTAATATATTTATCTTATATAATCATATATAGAATTTTAAAATTATTGCTATATAAAATTTATAGTTATTAGCAATATATATAGCGGTCAATTTGAAAATTAGTATTAATTCTGGTACTGCGATTCCATCTGGTATTAATAGGCAAGAATTTGATGTGTGGAAAAAACAGTACTGGAAAGAAAGAGCTAAAGATTTTAGATAGAAGGTGATATGTATGAGTATTGATGATGTTAATAAGGCCATCGCTTTAATAAATTTACATCTTGATGAGGCTGATTTTGAGGGGAGTAAAGAGGAACGTCTAGTAAAATTAGCTGAGGATTATTTGGGAATAACTTTCCCAGATAGTTATAGATATTTTCTAAAAAAATTAGGATGTGGAGACATTGCGGGGAAAGAGTTTTATGGAGTAATTAATGAAGAAAAAATTAATTCGGGAATTCCTGATGCTACCTGGATTACATTAAAGCATAGAAGGCAATCTGATTTACCTGCTAAATATATTATTTTTTATGACTTTGGTGATGGTAATTATGCAGTCTTAGATTGTGAGAAGAACAATCAAGGTAATAATATAGTTGAAATTTGGTCTCCTGGTGAGAACACATTTCAATTTTTCTCAGCTGATTTTGGTAGCTTTTTTTATAATCAAATTAAACAAATGTTTGATTAATTGATTTAATGGTATTTTTAGCACGCTATAGTAACTTATGAAAAATTATATTATAAATTTATCTGATGACTTTTCTAAATATGCTTGGGAAATTGAGTTAAAGGGATGTTTTGAAGTAGATATACAGGTATTTGATAAACTATATACATTTAATTTTTATGATCCTATTAGATTGAAACAAACTATTGAAGATGATTTGAGATCAAATCAATATTTTTTCTGTGAAAATCTGGTTGTATTGCCAAAAGTGAGTTTAGATAATATTGAAAAATTTATAGAAAATATAATTAACACACCTTATTTATTATCTTTTTCTACAAAAAGATAAATTTTTATTATATGTGCGCCCTGCGGGACTCGAACCCACGTCGGTCGCTTAGGAGGCAACTGCTCTATCCAGTTAAGCTAAGGGCGCATAATTTTCTGATTATAAACAAAAAAGCCATTGTCTAGACAATGGCTTTTTATATTTATTTATTCTTCAGGATTCTCAATGGAATTTAGTTTTTTAGGATTTAAATAGTCAAAAAGTACGAGCATTGCTGTAATCCAAATAGGAATCATCATTACTGACTCTTTGAAACCTTGAGTCCACATAATATAGAGAACCACAGCAATAAACGCTAAAACTAAGTAATTACTAAAAGGTGACCATAACGCTGGAAAAGATGTCTTAATATTCGCATGCTTAACAAAGCGTCTATACTTCAAATGTGTAATTGATATCATTGCCCAGTTTAGAACAAGTGCACCAACCACAACGTACATAAGATGTCCAAGAGCATCTTCAGGCACAAAGTAATTTAAAAGAACACAACCAAAGATTAATAAAGCAGAAAGTAAAACAGCGGGAATAGGAACCCCTTGTTTATTGGTTTTCGCAAAAACTTTTGGCGCATTCCCTTGTTGAGCGAGACTGTAAAGCATACGACTATTTGCAAACATCCCACTGTTATAAACAGATAGGGCAGCAGTTAAAATAATAAAGTTAAGTAAGTGTGCAGCCCAACCAATTCCCATTTGGCTAAAAATCATAACAAATGGACTTTTGTCGAGACCGCCAAGATCTAATTGGTTCCATGGTACTAATGAAAGTAAGATTGTTAGTGAACCGATATAGAAAATCAAGATACGGAAAACGACTTGGTTAATTGCTTTTGGAATGGTTTTTTTCGGATCTTTTGCTTCTGCTGCGGCCATACCAATCAGTTCAATACCACCAAAGGCGAACATCAAGAAAGCCAACATATAGAAGAGGCCGCTAAAGCCATTTGGAAAAAATCCACCATGAGACCAAAGGTTACTAAATGAAATGCTTGAACCTACATCTGCTGTAAATAGCAAATAAAGTCCAAATACAATCATAGAGATGACCGCAGCAACTTTAATAATAGCGAGCCAGAATTCGGACTCACCATAAAATTTGACGTTGGTTAAGTTAATTGCAGTAATGACTACAAAGAAAAATAAGACAGAAGTCCACGCTGGTATATGGGGCCACCAATAATTAATATATTTGGCTACCGCGGTGAGTTCGCTCATCGCGACCAGAACGTAGAGTATCCAATAGTTCCATCCGGTTAAAAATCCGGGAAATTTCCCCCAATATTTATACGCAAAATGGCTGAACGATCCTGCAACAGGTTCTTCAACAATCATTTCTCCCAAGTGGCGCATAATCAAAAACGCGATTAAGCCGCCAATGGCATATCCTAAAATAATGGATGGTCCCGCAGATTGAATCACTTGCGCCGAGCCTAAAAATAATCCGGTACCAATTGCTCCACCCATAGCAATTAATTGGATATGTCGATTTTTTAGTCCTCGTTGCAGTGTAGAAGATTCGTTGGTCAAAGGTCTTCACTCACAATGAATAAGTAAATTATTCTAATAGATGGAGTTATTTTAGCCTAGACTACAAATTAATAAGCTGTGACTGAAAAGTAATATTAAAATATATTTAAAATCATTGGTTTACTTTTAATATTTCAATATAGAGTGAAAAGTGCTCTAAAAAATATAATTTCATATAGACTTTTTTTCTTAGATTTTGCTTAGATTAAGTCATTGCAAGCACATTGCTAAATTCTCAAAATATGCTCGCGTCAATATGATTGATGTATAAAAGCAGAGTGCTATCTCTTGACCTTAAAACAATTTAAGATGAAGAGAAGGGTAAACAAGAATGCTTGTTTTGATATAGAAGAACATAATAGTAAGGATAACAGTTGATATGAGCTCAGTACCGCAAATTAAAATTCCAGCAACTTATATGCGTGGTGGAACCAGTAAAGGTGTATTTTTTAAGCTTGATGATTTGCCGGAAAAAGCCCAAGTTGCAGGACAAGCACGAGATCAACTCTTACTCCGTGTAATTGGTAGCCCAGACCCATATGGAAAACAAATTGATGGGATGGGGGGAGCTACTTCTAGTACGAGCAAAACTGTTATTCTCGCTAAAAGTACTCAGCCAGATCATGATGTGGATTATTTATTTGGTCAGGTTTCAATAGATCAGCCTTTTGTAGACTGGAGTGGTAACTGCGGTAATTTAACTGCTGCTGTTGGCTCTTTTGCGATTTCAAATGGTTTGGTTGATGCAGACCGTATTCCTGAAAATGGCCTATGCACGGTTCGAATTTGGCAAAAAAATATTCAAAAAACCATTATTGCGCATGTGCCTATGACGAATGGTCAAGTTCAAGAAACTGGAGATTTCGAGCTTGATGGGGTGACATTCCCCGCAGCCGAAGTGCAAATTGAGTTTTTAGATCCGGCCGATGATGGTGAAGAAGGCGGCGATATGTTCCCTACAGGAAATGTTGTCGACGAATTAGATGTCCCTGATATTGGTCGTTTTCAAGCGACATTTATTAATGCCGGAATTCCAACCATTTTCTTAAATGCAGAAGATTTGGGTTACCACGGTACAGAATTACAAGATCATATTAATAGTGATGCAGCAGCACTGACACGTTTTGAAAAAATTCGTGCATATGGCGCGGTACAGATGGGTTTAATTAAAGACATTTCAGAAGCGGCTGCGCGTCAGCACACACCAAAAATTGCTTTTGTTTCTAAACCGAAAAACTATACCGCTTCAAGTGGTAAGCCTGTTTCAGAGAGTGATGTTGATTTACTTGTTCGTGCCTTGTCGATGGGTAAATTGCACCATGCCATGATGGGAACGGCGGCAGTTGCGATTGGTACAGCAGCTGCAATTCCTGGCACATTGGTAAATTTAGCTGCGGGTGGAGGTGAACGTGAAGCGGTACGTTTTGGCCATCCATCAGGAACATTACGTGTTGGTGCTCAAGCTGAGCTTATTAATGATCAATGGGCAGTTAAAAAAGCTATTATGAGTCGTAGTGCACGTGTGTTAATGGAAGGTTGGGTTCGCGTTCCGGGTGACAGTTTCTAAACTTCCTCTAAATAAAAAGCCTCTCAATGTGTAGAGGCTTTTTTACACTTGCCTTTGAAAAACTCATCACCCACTTTTCACGGTGAATCGTGTATGATGTAGCGCATGAATGCTTCATTACATTCAATAAAATTTCTCTACTGATTTTATCGAGGCGACTGTGTCATCACTCTCTCAAGTTAATGCGGATGTTTTAAACCAAGCTCAACAACGTATTCAACAAGATTTATTGACGACATTGGCCGCATTTTCGATTCCTGAACCTTTAAAAAGTGCAGTACACCATGCGGTTATGCTTGGTGGAAAACGTGTACGTCCGGCTTTGTGTTATGCCACTGCTTCTTTACAGCCAAATCCAAATTTTGCTGCTGCACGCCGTGCGGCGGTAGCAGTCGAGTTAATTCATTGTTATTCACTGGCTCACGATGACTTGCCTTGTATGGACAATGATTTACTGCGTCGTGGTCAGCCGACTTGTCATGTTGCGTTTGGTGAAGATACTGCTTTGCTTGCAGGTGATATTTTACAATCGATGGCTTTTGAGGTTTTAGGTAGCCGTTTGTTTGATGAACAAGGGCTGGGTACTGACGCCACGATTGTATTAAAACAAATTCAGATTCTAGCAACAGCCACCTCTAAAATGGTCTGTGGACAAGTGTTAGACTTACAAGCTGAAGCTAAGCAAATTGCTCAAGATGAACTTGAAAATATTCATCGTAATAAAACTGGCGCACTCATTCAGGCCGCAATTATGATGGGTGCAGTCACCATTTTTTCTGGAACAGATCAAGCAATTCCAAAATTACGCCAATATGGGCAGACCATTGGACTGGCTTTTCAGGTATTAGACGATATTCTCGATATTACGTCGAGTACCGAAGCTTTGGGTAAAACAGCTGGTAAGGATGAGCAAGTTCAAAAATCGACATATCCAGCTTTAATGGGTCTCGAACAAGCACAGATTTATGCCAAAGCATTGCATGATCAAGCTTTTGAAGCCTTAGCCTATTTTGGTGATGATGCAAAAGAATTAACTGAGATCTCACAATTTCTTTTAGCACGTACCAATTAATAATATTAAATCAATATTCATAACTTCTATTCATGCGAAATGAATAAAGGAGAAAAGAATGAATGGTGAACAACTCCATCAAAAAGCAATTGAAATTGCGCTTAATCTTCCCTTTAGTCAACAGACTCATCCTTTTGGGCCAGATTATGAAGTTTTTAAAATTTTAGAAAAAATATTCATGCTGACAACAGAAGTGGCAGGCGTCAAAATGATTAATGTGAAGTGTGATCCGTATAAGAGTCAGGAATATCAGGAGCTTTATTCATTTATTATTCCGGGCTATCACATGAATAAAAAGCACTGGATTTCGATTACACCGCATAAGAACTTAACAAGCGATTTACTTGAAGATTTAATTCACGATTCTTATGATTTAGTCGTAAAAAAATTACCTTTGAAAGATCAGAAAAGATTAAAAAACCAGTAATATAAAAGATAAATAAAATAAAAAAACGGCGACCTTTAGATCACCGTTCCGATATTAATTTTGCTAATCAAATAATAGGGTTAGCTATGTTTTCCCATAATACCGCGAATAGTATTTAAAACATCGGCAGGTAAAACCACAGTTTTGGCATTATTAGATTTCGCCATATCTTGCATGGCTTTTACATATTGTTCACCCAAAAGGTAAGCAACAGGAATCTCTTTATCTCCAACAGCACTGGTCACCATTGTAATCGCTTTTTGAGATGCTTCAGCTAAAACAACTTGAGCTTCTGCGTCACGACGTGAGGCTTCTAAACGACCTTCTGCACTTAAAATAGCTGCCTGTTTTTCACCATCGGCTTTAGTAACAGCAGCACGACGTTGACGTTCTGCAGCAGCTTGTTCTTCCATGGCAGCTTGCATGGTATGAGAGGGTTGAATGTCCTGAATTTCGACTGTTTTTAGGGTAATGCCCCAATCTGAAATATCGTCAGAAATAGCAGCTTTTAATTTAGCTTTGATGTGATCTCGTGAAGACAATGCATCATCTAGATCCATTTCACCAACAATAGAACGTAATGAAGTTTGTACAAGGTTTTGAATCGCCCATGTATAGTTTTCAATACCATATACTGCTTTTTCTGGTGTGGTTAAATTAATATAAGCTACTGCATTCATCAGCAATACAGCGTTGTCACGTGTAATTACTTCTTGCGATGGAATATCCAGCACAATATCTTTAGTGGTGATTTTATAAGCCACTTCATCTACATAAGGGATAACAAAATTAAGCCCCGGATTAAGGGTAGAGTGGTATTTACCTAAACGCTGAACAATCCATTTATAACCTTGAGGAACAATACGGACCCCCTTAAAAATGGTAATACCAACAAAAGCCAAAAATGCTAAAACAATAATAGTACCGACTGGCATGAAAATACCCTCTCTTTATCTTTAATGTTTATGAAGTACTGTGGGCCTGAACAATTAAGTCATTGCCCGAAATGTCAATAACTCGAACCCGATCACCCACTTTAACAGGAGTGATACTTCGGCAGTTCCACTCATCCGCCCCTAAAAGAGGCATGGGAAAACGAACAATAATCTGGTCATGAGCCAAGTTAGTTTGAATCACCATTCCAATTTGACCAATGGTCGCTTCACGGGGTAATCCCGCTTTGGTTTTATCAATGGATAAGGGTTTAATAAATTTGAACCAAAGAATGGTGCATAGCACTGATAGTATTATCCACAATACAATTTGTGTTGTGAGGCTAATATCTGGAAATAACCAATAGAGAACGCACACCATAATGGCGGCAATACCAAACCAGAGTGCAGCAAAGGCAGGGAGGATCAGTTCAGAAAGAATAAGTAAGATACCCAATACAAACCAATGCCAAGGTTGTACAACAAACTCCATAGATCTGCTCTTTTATATATATTTATGTGAGTAAAAGTGACTCAATATCACTTTTACCACTGTAGCAGATGATCGGAAATGTGGATAGAAAAAAACCACCTCTATTAGAATTTAGGGCGTGGTGTGGGCTTAAATGCTGCTGGAGATTTTTTGAAGTTTGCAATTGCACCTTCAATTTGGCGAATTTGAGCTTGAGCAGCTTTTTCACCTTCCAAAATTGCTTGATTACTTGATTTGAGGTCAAGTGTACCTAAATGGCCTACTTTGGGTTGAATGACCACATTGGCTTGCTTGAGTTCTTCATTAATACTTTGTTGACCCATAATATTAATAGTTTGATCAAGCAATCCCCACATATTAGCTGGGCGATTCCCTGCTGGACGCGCTGAAATATCAACTGCAATCACAATATCTGCACCCATATCACGAGCGGTTTTTACAGGGATTGGACTGACTAATCCGCCATCTATATATTTTTGTTTACCGATTGTGGCAGGTACAAATACATTTGGAATACTGCATGAAGCACGTACGGCTTGGCCTGCATTACCTTTAATAAAGTCTGCTTTTTGTCCATTATCAAGACGAGTTGCCACGGCTGCAAAACGGATTGGAAATTTTTCAATAGGTTTATTGCCAACGTTACGGTTCACGTAGTCTTGTAACTTTTGTCCGAGAATAATGCCCTGACGATTAAGGGTTAAATCACGGATATCAGACTCTTGTAATTTCAGAGCCAGACTTTGCAATTGATAAGGTGTTTGCCCACTCGCGTAGATACTTCCAACAAAGCTACCAGCGCTGGTACCCGTTACAATTTTAGGTTTAATTCCATGAGACTCTAAAACCTTGATCACACCAATATGTGAAAATCCTTTTGCTCCACCGCCACCTAAAGCAAGTGCAATGACAGGTTCACGGGCTTTAATTGAGGTAGTCGGCGTTGGTGTTTTGCTAAATTTATCACAGCCAAATAGTGCTAGAGAGATAAATCCAATACTGGCAAATTGAGCAATTTTCATCTTTAAAAATAATCTATGTCGAGATAAATTAAGAAGGGCAATAAGACCAGATTCGCTCAATTTTTGCTAGGTTTTTTTCACTAGATTTTGTAAAGGTTCAGCAAGCCAATTACGATTTTTGGGTGAAATTTTTCCTTCATAGCGGTCAAAAATCTTTTGTAGATCTTCATCATAGTTTCCACTTGGGTCTAAGTGACCTAAGCAGTGAATCGTCTTATGGTCATAATCAAAAGAAAACATCACAATTGGAATATTGGCTTTTGCTGCAATGTGGTAAAAACCACTTTTCATTTTTTTTGCTTTTTTACGAGTACCTTCAGGGGCCATCCCAATCCAGATTTTGTCATATTTTTGAATAGTGGTAACAACTTGCTCAGTAAGACCATTTGCTGTGTCACGTTTAACGGGAATGACTCCGGCCCAATCTAAAGCTCGCTTAAAAGGTGGTTTAAAAAGAGCATCTTTACCTAAAACAGTAATTTGAATACCCAACCCGAAAATAGCAAGAAAACCATACCACCCATCAATATTAGACGTATGGGGTGAAATAATGGCAACAGCTTTTGGATAATTAGGAATTTCACCTTCAATTGTCCAACCTTGCGCTAAAAATAGTTTTTTAAATAGTGCTCGGCTTAAAGCAGTACCACGCTGGGGAACCAAATGAGGTAGATTAGGGAAATGTTGATCCATGTTTTTTTAAATTTTAACTTGTCCTTGTTTTATCTTAGTCTTTTGAAATATATGCTTCATTGGCAAAATGTAAGAACAACATAACATTTGATGTTATTCCTCATTAAAGAAATAAAAAGTAGGTATCTATGTGGCGGCAGCAAAATCTGTATCTTCTGCTATTTTCCTTATATTGGGCACAAGGGCTGCCTGTCGGTTTTATGACCCATGCCTTACCCGTTATTTTAAGGGCGCAAGGTGTTTCACTGGCTCACATTGGTGGTTTTGGCTTACTCATGTTGCCTTGGTCAATCAAGATATTTTGGGCGCCGTGGGTTGATCGACATGCACTTTCGCGTTTAGGACATTATCGTAGTTGGATTCTACCCGCTCAGTTTTTGACTGTGGGTGTACTTTGCATTTTGTCTTTTTTCCCTATTCAAACTTTAGACCAGCCTCTTTATTTATTTGCCTTTTTCATTTCACTACTCTTAATGAACTTAACTGGAGCGACACAAGATATTGCAACCGATGCTTTAGCAGTTAATTTGCTGCAACATGACCAGCAACATTGGGGCAATACATTTCAGGTGATTGGTTCCCGACTAGGTTTTATTGTCGGGGGAGGAGCCGTACTCTGGTGCTTAGACTGGTTGACGTGGCAACCCACTTTTTTGCTATTAGCGGCTTTGGTGTTTTTAAATACTTTACCCGTTTTATTATTTAAAGAACCTAAACACAATTCTCATTCAAATAATGAACCTCAACTTAACCAACAAAACTTAGTCATAAAGATTAAGGCCTACTTGAGTTATTTCTCTCAAAATAAAGAGCTTCGTTCTTGGTTGGTTGTACTCATTACTTTTAAAGTAGCAGATGGTTTAGCTGGACCATTACTTAAACCTTTAATGGTTGATATGGGCTTAAGTTTTACTCAAATTGGTGTTTATATCACGATGCTCGGTGCGGTAGCTGCCCTGACAGGGGCGACAATAGCAGGTGGAGTGCTTAAATACTTTTCAAGACCCACGGCTTTAATTGTTTTTTCAGTATTTAAAATTATGAGCTTAGCGGCTTATAGCTATTTAGCTTATGCCTACGAACAGAAAATACCCCTCAATGTTTGGGGCGTTTATGCCGTAAATGCTTTAGAAGATGCATTCTCGGCAATGTTGTTGGTTGTTATGTTGACCTTAGTTATGCATTACAGTCGAAAAGAATATGCGGGTACAGATTTTACCTTTCAGGTTTCAGTCATGGCGACTGTGAGTGGTGTTCTTTATAGTTTCAGTGGAGTGCTTGGAGATGCCTTCGGTTATTTCCATTATTTGATAGCTATTGTCATTATTGGCGTTGTTACTTTGCTTCCTATTTATCTCTGGAAACATGCAAAACTACATGAAAAATAATGTTAACTAAATGAAATAAAGAAATTTAATATCGCTTAAGGAGTGATCTAAGCTTTATCTAATACCTTGGTCTATATTTGTAAAAATGTATGTTTTTAGCTATTTAAATGCTCTATTAATTATGCCATCTTGTTTGGGTAGCAAATGGAAGCTAAAAGGAGAAAAAATGGATCTCGTTAACAAGAAAAATCATGTGAATCAATCAAAATGGATAGAAAAGTGTTCAATTAGATTGGATGTTAGCCTAAAGTCTAAAAAAGAATAATGAAATAACGATTTAATCATTCTATAAGATAAGAGAGTTGTGTAGGATTCGTTACAACATGAAGTTAAGGTAAAAATCTGTAACTCAAAGTAGGTTTTTTATGTCTTTGGTTATTAGGTTTTGGTCTTGCACAGCGTTGAAATTGGTTTTGGTTGCGGTAATAAAATTAATGTAACCAAAGTGGAGGAGAGTTGATTTTTTAGCCCCTAATTTAATGGCGTAAATCAACTTGGCATGGATAGGCAACATAAAATATATTTTTAGGAGTTTTTGATGGATCTATTCCTTAATCGTAAATCTTTCGTTATTAAAAGTTTAGCTCTTACAGTTACAGCTTTAATGATGAGTGGGGCACATGCTGCGACTTCCGACAAAGCGGAAATTCAACAGCTTCGTAAAGAAGTTGAAGCTTTAAAAGCTTTAATTCAACAACAAAGCCAAGTACAGCAACAACAACAGCAAGTACAGCAACAACAGCAAGTTCAATTGGCTGAAGTTAAGGCACAACCTGTTGCTGCACCAGTTTCACCTTTAGCATCATTAAAATCTAAAGCGGGCGCTGATGTGAACCTATATGGTTTTGTTCGTGGGGATGCTAACTATATTATCGAAGGTGCAGACAACGACTTTAATGATGTAAGCAAGTCAACTGGTGAAGCGAAAGATAAAATCCGTGCAACAGCTAAAACGACACGTCTTGGTTTAGATTTTACTGCTCCAGTAAATGACGCTAAAGTTGGTGGTAAAATCGAAGTCGACTTTGCGGGTACAAATGATGGCTTACGTATTCGTCATGCTTACTTGACTTATAACAACTGGTTATTCGGTCAAACAACTTCAAACTTCTTATCTAACCATGCACCAGAAATGATCGACTTCTCGACAAACATTGGTGGTGGTACAAAACGTGTTCCACAAGTGCGTTATAACTTTAAACTTGCTCCAGCAACACAACTATTAGTTTCTGCTGAAGAAGGTGATAGTTCAGGTAATGCTAAAGATAAAGATGATAAGTGGGCAACTGATGGTGTCAAATATAGCTTACCTGTATTAACAGCTAAATTAACCCAAGGGTATGCAGGCGGCAAAGGTTCGGCTTCCGCTCGTGTTTTAGTTGAAAATTATAAATCACAAACTACGGGTGACGACAAAACAGGTTGGGGTGTTGCTGCTGGTACCGACTTTAAAGTATCTGATCCTTTAAAACTATTTGCTGATGCTTCATATGTTGTAGGTAATAATACTTACTTATATGGTAGTAACAGTGCTTATGCAGTAGTAAATAACGATATTGAACAAAATGAATTTGTAGCGGTACAAGTGGGTGGAACTTATAAAATTTTACCTAACTTACGTTCTACTCTAGCGTATGGTGCACAATTCGCTGATGACGGCACTGACTACGCTAAAGCAAATACATCTGCGAATGAAAAAGTTCAACAAGCATGGCTTAATGTGATTTATACACCAGTAAAACCAATTGATTTAGGTCTGGAGTATGTAAACGGTAAGCGTGATACCTTTGCTGGTAAGTCTTACAAAGATAACCGTGTTGGTTTAATGGCTAAATACAGCTTCTAAACCTAGCAAAAAAATTATGTTTTGAAGAGTCGAGGTTCATGTGAATCTCGACTTTTTTCTTTTTATATAGAATTTAACAATGAGTATTTCTAAAAGCAGCCATTTAGGACTGCTTTTTTATTTAAGTGATTTTTAAGTTTTAATTTCTAAAGTGAAGCATCATAAAAAGATTGTAGTCGTCCGAGATGCTTAATTTTTTTTCTAAATTAAGGAATAAACAGATTTCACTGTTTATGTTTAATCTAATTTTAGCTATTTGGTTAGGAGCCATTCTCAATATTGGTTTCTTCCATAGCATTAATCTTTTAACTCCATATTTTGGAGTAAAGGCTATTCTGTTCTTGGCTGCTACAGTCATTATTCTTGTCACTGCTTATTATGCTGTTTTACAAATTTTAAATTGGAAATGGACTGCTAAATTTATTGCCATTATTTTGGTGATTGTTGGGGGATTTAGCGCATATTTTGTAAATACACTCGGAATAGTGATTTCACCAGATCAAATTCAAAATATGGTACAGACCGATGCAGCTGAGATTTCTGACTTAATCTCATTGCGTTTTGGGTGTTGGATAGTTTTTTTAGTAGTTTTACCTATCATTTTCATTTCTCAAGTAAAGCTTAAAAAAGAAAAAGCATCTCATTTATTGATTAAAAAAGTCGGTTCAATTGTTGCTTCTTTTGCGATTGTCTGTATTTTGCTTTTTACATACTATATTGATTTTGCATCTATCTTTCGTGAACATCGTGATTTAAAAGGAATGGTTTCACCACAAAATAGTATTTCATCTTTAATGTCTTACTATCACAAGATGGCACCTAAGAAGAACTTACCATTAATCCATTATGGTGAAGATGCTCATCAAGTTCAGCAAGTACAAAATAACTTACCTAAATTGATGGTACTCGTTGTGGGTGAGACAGCCCGCGCTGAAAGTTTTGCATTAAATGGCTATGCCAAAAATACAAATCCAGAGCTTTCTAAACAAGATGTTTTAAATTTTTCTCAGGTAAGTTCTTGTGGTACGGCCACAGCTGTATCTGTGCCATGTATGTTCTCTGGCATGCCACGTGTTGGCTATGATGAGCAGTTAGCAAGTCATCGTGAAGGTTTATTAGACATCGCAAAGCGTGCAGGTTATCAAGTGACTTGGATTGATAATAATTCTGGTTGTAAAGGAACTTGTGATCGTGTCGAGCAGTACCAAATACCAGAAAAGTTAAAGCAAAAATGGTGTAAAGATGGCGAATGCTATGATGATATTTTAATTGATAGCTTAAAACAGTATTTGGCTACGATTCCCAAAGAAGACATGCGCCCACGTCTGATTGTTTTACACCAAGTTGGAAGCCATGGTCCAGCTTATTACAAGCGTGCACCAGCTACATATCAACCATTTAAACCGACTTGTGATACTAATGCCATACAGGGTTGTTCTCGAACAGAATTACTCAATAGTTATGATGACACGATTGTGTATACAGACCATGTTTTAAGTCAGATGATTAATACTTTAAAAGAAGTATCGAATTATCAAACTGGTTTATGGTATTTGTCTGATCACGGCGAATCTACAGGTGAACATGGTTTATATTTACATGGTTCACCTTATGCAATCGCACCAAGCCAACAGACACATGTACCAATGATGATGTGGTTCTCTGATAGTTGGAAAAGACATAATCTTACTCAAGTGAGTTGTTTAGGCCAACAGACTAAACAAGCCCTAAGTCAGGATAATTTATTCCCAAGCTTATTAAGTTTGCTAGATGTAAAAACTCAAGTCATCAACCCCCAACTGGATATGTTGCACTCTTGTGCCCATGTAAATTAAAGCGAGCCTGAAATATGACAAAAATCTTGATGATTGAAGATGATTTTATGATTGCCGAGTCAACAATAACGTTGCTGCAATATCATCAATTTGAGGTGGAATGGGTCAATAATGGCTTAGATGGTCTGGCTCAATTGGCTAAAAATAAATTCGATTTAATTCTTTTGGACTTAGGCCTCCCTATGATGGATGGCATGCAGGTCTTAAAGCAAATTCGTCAAAGAGCTGCAACGCCAGTGTTAATTATTTCAGCACGAGATCAATTACAAAACCGTGTTGATGGATTAAACAACGGAGCAGATGATTACCTGATAAAACCTTACGAATTTGATGAGCTATTGGCTCGTATCCATGCTTTATTACGCCGTAGTGGAGTAGAGGCTCAGCTTGCGAATCAGGACCAGTTATTACAGAGTGGTGACTTGGTTTTAAATGTTGAACTACATATTGCAACCTTTAAAGGTCAACGGATTGATTTGTCGAACCGTGAATGGGCGATTCTTATTCCTTTGATGAACCACCCAAATAAAATCTTTTCTAAAGCAAATCTTGAAGATAAGTTATATGATTTCGATAGTGATGTGACTAGTAATACCATCGAAGTATATGTGCATCACTTGAGAGCTAAACTTGGGAAAGACTTTATTCGAACTATTCGGGGATTGGGTTACCGTTTAGGACAATCATAGCTTAAGTTGTGGAACTTTATAAAAGTGCATTATTCATTAAAAAAACGACTGATTTGGGGCACCTCAATTTTCAGTATCATTTTAGGTTGTATATTAATTTTTAGTGCCTATAAGGTTGCGCTTCAAGAAGTTGACGAAATTTTAGATACTCAAATGCGTTATTTGGCAGAAAGAACAGCTGAATATCCCTTAAAAACGGTAAGTAGTAAGTTTGATTTTCATAAAACCTATCATGAAGAAGATTTATTTGTAGATATCTGGGCGTATAAAGATCAAGCTCATTTATCGCACCATTTACATTTATTGGTTCCACCTGTTGCACAAGCTGGCTTTTATTCGCATAAAACCAACCAAGGTTTAATTCGTACCTATGTTCTGCCTTTAAAAGATTATCAGATCCAGATTAGCCAACAAGAAAAGGTCCGTGAGGCTTTTGCTTGGGAACTTGCGGGGAGTATGTTTGTTCCCTATTTAATTATTTTGCCATTTGCCATTTTTGCTTTAGCCGCGATTATTCGTCGAGGTCTCAAGCCGATTGATGATTTTAAAAATGAACTGACACACCGCGATTCAGAAGAACTGACGCCTATTGAAGTTGCGGACTATCCTCAAGAGTTATTGCCAACCATTGATGAAATGAACCGTTTATTTGAGCGTATATCTAAGGCTCAAATGGAGCAAAAACAGTTTATTGCAGATGCTGCACATGAACTCCGAACTCCTGTCACAGCTCTAAATTTACAAACTAAAATTTTAATCAGTCAACTTCCTGAACATGAGTCTTTGCAAAATCTGAGTAAAGGGTTGGCGCGTATTCAGCATCTGGTCACTCAGCTTTTAGCTTTGGCAAAGCAAGATGTGTCCTTGAGTGTGATTGAACCAACCAAATATTTTCAGCTTAATGATGTCGCTTTGAACTGTGTTGAACAGCTTGTTAATTTAGCCATGCAAAAAGAGATTGATTTAGGACTGGTTCGTAATGAACCTATTGAAATGCATAGTGTTGAACCGACAGTACATTCTATTATTTTTAATTTAATTGATAATGCAATCAAATATACGCCCCACCAAGGTGTAATTAATATTTCAGTTTTTACAGATATAGATGGCTATGCGTGTATTCAAATTGAAGATAGCGGTGCGGGGATTGACCCTGAACAGTACGATAAAGTGTTAAAACGTTTTTATCGTGTACATCACCATCTGGAAGTGGGGAGTGGTTTAGGTTTATCTATTGTTGATCGTGCAACTCAACGTTTAGGTGGAACTTTGTCGCTAGATCGAAGTTTAGAGCTTGGTGGACTTTCGGTTTTGGTTAAACTACCTAAGATTCTACATATTCATGAAACAAGAACTTGATTTATACAAGTTCTTGTTTGATTCGTTTTTCAAATTCCAAGCGATGAATAAAAATCGCATAAAGTAAGATATTTACTGCCCAAATGACCCAAGCTGTCCATAAATTATGGCTAAGAAAATGAGCTCCACGCATCATTTGTCCCCAACCCATCAGAAAGCCTAAGATGATGCCTGCGATAAGATAAAAATAGGCATGTTTAGGTCGCTCAAGACGATAAACAAAATAACCTGTCATTAAGATGAAACCAGCACTTGCATGACCGCCCGGAAAACAGTGTCCATGCTTGGCGGTAAAATCCCATACATATCCTAAATTGGTAGGATGAACCATATTCCAAGGGCAAGCATACGCAGTTTGTGATTTTAATATGCCGACAATACTGCTACCTAACATACTCACAAAAACCATATAGCCATATTGCCAGCGATAAAGCTTCAATTTTTCTACTTTGAATGACGCAATCCACAGACCTAAAAAGATGACATAAACAGTGGTAATGATTTGTTTTACGATTTCATGGTTAAGGCGTACAAGATACCAATTGTCCCGATTGAAAAAATGACCTGTTGAATCCATCCAAGGCTGGATAAGGTACATATCAATTTTTCCGCCGACTGGAAAAACGATTAAAAGCAGAAAAAAACTTAAAAAAAGCAAGATAAGATTAATTTGGAAAAAACGTTTTTGCTTAGTCATTCTGATGAAATATCAATCGACAATGGATGCGACTAATTACATAAAATTAAGCTTAAATTGCTCTTAAACTTAATTTAATTTCGTGACAAAAATGATGAATGGGTGTGTCCATTCACAACCTGTTGAGCATAAGAAGTTTAAAGTTTTTGCAATTTGTTTGGATGATAATAAATAGGGAACAGGTTTTGTGAATGGAAATGGTTTTGGTCTTGCGTAGCTTTAGACGCTACTCATGCCGAAACAAAAGTAACGTAATTGGCTGATGTTATTTGTTATTACAGAAGAAAAGACTCTGTCGTGCCTACACAGAATTAAAACATACCTTCTTCTGAGTTAGCAGAAATTTTATGAATGGATAAATCTGCACCACGGAACTCATCTTCTTGCGATAAACGAATGCCAATGGTCGCTTTAAGTAAGCCGTACACAATAAAGCCGCCAGCAAGTGCAATGGCAATTGCAAGTGTTGTACCAATGAGTTGCGAGATGAAAGACACACCGCCTAAACCACCAAGCCATTGTTGACCAAATAGACCTACTGCAATGCCACCAAATGCACCACACACGCCATGTAAAGGCCATACCCCAAGCACATCATCAACTTTAAGTTTGTTTTGAGTATAGGTAAATAAATACACAAACATCGCACCAGCTGCACCACCAATAACAAGCGCGCTGATTGGATGAACAATGTCAGATCCTGCACAAATTGCCACTAAACCTGCAAGTGGGCCGTTGTGTAAGAAACCCGGGTCATTTTTTCCAATCGCATTTGCTGTAATGGTTCCGCCGACCATTGCCATGAGTGAGTTAATTGCGACTAGACCAGAAATAGCATCAACACGCTGAGCACTCATCACATTAAAGCCAAACCAGCCTACAATTAAAATCCATGAACCGAGCGCCAAAAATGGAATAGAAGATGGCGGATGAGCACTTACGCGACCATCTTTCTTATAACGACCAGAACGCGCACCCAATAAAATTACGGCAGCAAGTGCAATCCAACCACCCATGGCGTGGACAACGACTGAACCAGCAAAGTCATGAAAAGCTGCGCCAAAGGTTATTTCTAACCATTTTTGTAGGCCGTAGTTACCGTTCCAAACCATGCCTTCGAAAAATGGATAAACCAGTGCAACTAAAGCGAGTGTTGCAATGGCTTGAGAACGCATTTTTGCGCGCTCCGCAATGCCACCTGAAATAATGGCAGGAATTGCAGCAGCAAAAGTGAGTAAAAAGAAACAACGCATGAGGTTGTAGCCATGATCACCAGATAAAACCGTACTATCATGGAAGAAATGCTGGCCATAAGAAATGTAGTAGCCAACAAAGAAATATGCGATTGCAGAAAGGGCAAAGTCAGTCAGAATCTTACTCAGTGCATTCACCTGATTTTTATGGCGAACTGTACCAAGTTCCAAGAATGCAAAACCTGCGTGCATGGCAAGAACCAAAACAGCACCAAGTAATAAGAAAAATAGATCTACATTTTGCATAGCATGCTCGAAAAAAGTGCTAAATTCCATTTTGGAACAAATCTGGGTCTGTAAATTGCACCAAAATAGATTTAAGGAATCTAAAAACCTAAGTTTGTCGAAACAAACTCAATTGCATAAAAGTGAATATGCAATAAGCGCACCAATTTAGATGTGGTAATAGTTTTTTGGCGACAAATGGTGCGTTGATTTAATCAAGATAGAGCAGTTATGGCTCTTTTTATGTTACAAGTCATCTAATACGCTCGCAAATTGACCTGAAATAGTTCGTTATTAAAATTTAAAAGAGTGGTTTGTATTTGAATTAATGATCTGACCAGACCGATTGAGCAACTTCAATAAATGCTTTCACGGCTGGACTCATATGCTTTTTATTTTTCACTGCGAGTCCAATAGAACGTTTAAGGTTCGGTTTAAAAGGGCGCTTCACTACATTTGGATAGAGTGAGAGCAATTCTTTGGTAATCACCATATCAGACACAATCGAAACGCCTAACTGGTTATGTACCATGCTAACGATACTTAGAATTTGTGAAACATAAAATTTGATGTCTGGTTTCACATTAAAGTTTTTTAAAATTAATTCGACCTGATGTCTACTACCTGCCATTGTCATGATAAAAGGGCAGTTTTCTAGCTGTGCTGGATCAATATAGAGTTGTTGTGCGAGCGGATATTGGTTGGGAATTAAGGCCACGAAACGGTCTTCAATTAAAGGGAAAGTATCGAATCGCTCATCTGGCATAATCAACAAACCAACCTCGATGCGCCGTTCTAATAACCACTGAGCAACTTCTTTATCCTCACCTTCATCAATATAAATTTCGATTTTAGGGTAGCGCTGCCGAAAGCTTTCTAAAATTTCAGGCAATAGATAAATAGATGATGATGCCCCAAAAGACCCAATGCGTAATGTGCCTTCATTTAACCCATGGATCGCAGCCACTTCTTTTTCTAAAGTGTTTGAAATACTCAATAGCTCTTTTACATGAGTCAATAACTGCTGACCTGTTGTAGTCAGCTCAATATCACTTTGGTTTCTTGAAATGAGGTTAATGCCCCATTGTTGTTCTAATGACTTAAGCGCATGAGAAACTGCCGATTGTGAAATTCCCAGCTTTTCTGCTGTTGCAGTAAAACTTTTTAGTTCAGCAATGAGTGCAAAAATTTCAAGCTGGGTAAATGTCATGTTGTACTTATTATGAGTAAAAACTCATTTTATCATGAGTTTTCATTATCTTTAATATATGAGTAAGCCAAGGTAATTGTCAACACAGCAAGCCCTTCAACCAAACTCGAGTAAAGAAATGAATAGCATTGTTTTATCTCTATTTCCTTTAGTTGCATTAATTGCATCGGGATACCTGTTTAAAAAATATCGTTTTTTTAGTGAGGAGTTTTGGGCTGGGGCAGAGAAGCTCAATTATTATATTTTATTTCCCGCTTTGCTTTTTAGTACGCTGTCGACCGCGAAAATTAACTTACAAAGTTTGGGTACAGCCATTATTGCCATGTTGATTGTAGTTTTGGCAGTCACCATTTTCTTGTACATACTTCGCGTGTTTTGGCACATACCATCTGCACGTTTTGGTGTGCACGTACAAAGTATAGTTCGCTTTAATACCTATATTGGTTTGGCTTTAGTGACTTCGCTTTTTAAAAGTGAAGGAATGGCAATTCTGGCAATTTTATTAGCGCTTTGCATTCCACTTGTGAACGTTATTTCGGTGCTTGCTTTAACTTCTAAAGAACACATGGTAATTAAACCTGTTTTGATTGCGCTTCTTAAAAACCCTTTAATTGCATCGTGTGTGGTCGGGGCAGCAGTCAATGCACTTCACATCCCGATTTGGGAAGGCTTTTCTAGCTTTATTAAGCTTTTTTCAGCATCAAGTTTGCCACTGGGGTTGTTATGCGTAGGTGCAGCTTTACAGTTTATGCAAATTAAAAAAGATATTGTGGTATTGGCAGCAGACACTTTTGCACGACTTTTAGCAGTGCCTGCTTTAGCCTATGTGGTCTGCATGTGGTTTGGTTTACCAAGCCTACAAACACAAATTTTAGTCATTTTCTTTGCATTACCGACTGCGTCTGCATCATACATTTTAACCAAGGTATTGGGTGGCGACAGTCAACTCATGGCAGCCGTGATTAGCTTTCAAACCTTATGTGCAGCTGTGACGTTGCCAGTGGTGATTTGGTGGATCTCTTAAGATATAAACATTTAGGTAAGTCATATTCTATTCTCTAAAAATTAATAGGCTGGTTCTTATTTAAAGAATGCTTTGCTACCTTCCTCATCTGATTATTGCTACACTTTTTTCTTTTTCAGGTGGATGAGTATGTCCTTTGATCTCAAAGTGAGCTTGCAGCAAAGGTCTGAACCGTCTGCACAGCAGAAAAAACTGAATCGCCTGATTGATAAAATAGAACAGCAAAAAGTTAGCCTTAGCACATGGCAAAATGCGCAAGCTGAGATTCAACAGCACATACGTCAAAAACTGATGCCTGTGTATAGCGATTTGCATGAAGTGCTATTTCAGCAGTTAGAGCAGCTTTGGAATATGTTGCATAGCCACGAGTTTTCCAAAGCGGATATGCAACAATTAGATGAAAAAATTGCCCAGTTTGCACAAATGTTGAAGCGCTCAAAAATGCTGTCTGCTAAACAGTTGGAGTTAGTAAAGCAGGTTGATACCTTCTATCAGCAACATGCGAGGGAAGCGGTAAAAAAGAATAAAAAAGCTCAGTCAATAAAATCCGAATACGGTGAAAATACTGATCAAAGTGCAGAATTTGATGAAGACTTTGAACAGTATGCTGCCGAGCAACAACAAGCGCGAGAACAAGCCAAACAGCAAAGGCAGCAACAAAAACGTGAACAAGCAGAGCAAATGGCAGCGCAGTCGTTAAAAACAGTTTATTTAAAAATTGCCGCGATGATTCACCCAGACCGTGAGCAAGATGAAACAAAGAAAGTAGAAAAAACTGAGTTGTTCCAACAGGCAAGTCAGGCCTATGAAAAGCAGGACTTGTTCTATTTACTCAAACTCCAGTTACAGCTCGAACAGAATAAAGGGGTAGGGGCTAAAGAATTATCTGCTGAGCAATTGCGGTTTTATAAACTGGCTTTGGATGCACAAAGTCAGCAGCTTGAAAACCAAATTGCTGAGATTTTGGATTCTTTTCAGTTAGCGAAGAATGTGAAAGCAGAGCATGTACATATCAGCGATGTTTATAAAGCCATAGATGCCGACTGTGCTGAGTTAAAGCAGCAGGTGAAATGGGAAAAGGAACGTTTAAAGCACATGAAAAAAGTGAGTGGGGTAGAGATGTTGTTGGGTGGTGGGGGGGTATAAATTTTGACTTAGTTCGCTTCTGGTATGAGAAGGCTATAGATGACTTGAAAATTAATTAAATAACCTTATAAAAGTCTAATATTTAAAATTAAATTGAGTAGATTAAAAATGTCAGATAAAAAAACGGAAGCTATAAAACTTTTAAATGATTCTTTAAATGAGCTTGAATCAGCAAAAGGCAGTGTGACAGTTGCAGTTCAAAAGATGTCACGTGCTTCGTTATTACTAGATGAAAAAAATATATATGTTTGGTCCGAAATTCAGCTAGGAAATCAAAAGTATGTTTTTTATGTAAAGGAGCTTTTGACATTAATTAATCAAGAATATGAAAAAAAACAAAAACCAGTTAGCCTTACCTCTTCTGTTTTTAAAGCAAAAGTTCAAGAATTAAAAGATAAGGGGATTGATACTGATTTTATATTCTCTTCACAGTTCGTAAATATAAAAAATTTAACCTCTACAGGAGGTTTAGACCATTCAATTAATATATTGGAAGATCAATTACCATATTTAAAAAAGAATGGAAATGACAAAACTCTTTATTTAAAAAATGTACAGGATCATATTGATTATATAAAGAAAAAAGCCCATGAATATTGTGTTAAGTTAAGCAATAAATATAAGTATTCAGATACCTCAAGTAGCTGTTTTGATTTACTAAAGAATGCTGTTGATGATAAATTGCTTGATTTAGAGCCTGAGCTGGCACAACAATTAATGCTTGCATTCAAAGGAATATCATCAAAAAGTTCAGAAGAGTGGTCACAAGCATTAACATCGTGTCGTAGATTACTAGAAGCTTTAGCCGATAAGCTCTATCCACCAAATGATAAGATTATTAATAAAAGAATATTTAAAGCTAATCAATATATTAATCGTCTTTGGCAATTTATGTCTGAATCAATTGAATCGGAAAGTAATAGAGATTTAGCTAAAATACATGTTGATTATTTAGGTTCATGGCTAGAAAAAAACTACAAAATGACCAATAAAGGTGTTCATGCTGATGTTAGTCAATTGGAAGCAACTCGTGTTGTTTTTCATCTATATTTAATGCTTTCTGATATTTTAGATTATTTAGATTCTTCACAAGTAAGCACTAACTCTAAGCCTTCATTGAAGACAGCAACATTGGATGATTTTGAAGTACGATTGAATATTAAACGTGAAATTGCTAAAGCTATATATAAGCTCAGAATTGAAAACAATGGTTTAGTTACTTTCGATGATTTAAAAACTATTCGAGGGATAGGACCTAAAACTTTACAATTAGCACAAGAGCAATTTTCTGAATAAAAAATCCCCTCACTAAGAGGGGATTTTTTGAATCAAATCACAGCATTAAAGCGCAGCAATTTGCTCCATATTCGCTTTAACTTTCTCTAACTGAGCAGCAAACTCAGCAAGCTTCGCTTTTTCACCTTCAACAACTGCTGCTGGTGCTTTAGATACAAAGCCTTCATTTGCAAGTTTACCCGCAATTTGGTCGTGTTGCTTTTGGATTTTATCCAAGTCTTTTTGCAAACGAGCAAGCTCAGCTTTAGGGTCAATTAAGCCTTTCATTGGTACAAATACCGATGCATGGCTAACAACGCTAGAGCAAGATAATGGCGGTTCTTGGTCTTTATTCAAGAATTCAATGCTTTCAACTTTAGCCAATGCTTTGAACAACGCTTCAATACGAATAATTTGTTCACGTTCTGCGTCAGACGTATTTTGAAGTAATACTGGCAATAAACGCGCATTACCTAAGCCCAACTCACCACGAATGTTACGTACCGCACCAATTAAACCTTGAAGCCATTGCATGTCTGCTTCAGCTTGTTCATTGATTTTTGCTTGCTCAGGAATAGGGTATTGAGCAGTCATAATCGTTGGGCCGCCTTGACCAAGCATTGGTGCAAGAGTCTGCCAGATTTCTTCTGTCAAATACGGCATTAACGGATGAGCCAAACGTAAGGAAGCTTCCATCACTGCAAGCAATACACGACGTACTTCAGCTTTACGCTCTTCTGCAACTTCTGCATCGTTCAGAACTGGTTTTGTTAATTCAACGTACCAGTCACAGTATTCATTCCAAATAAAGTCATAAATCGCTTGTGCAGCAAGGTCTAAACGATACGTTGCAAACGCTTGGTGTACGGCAGCTTCTGCTTTTTGCAGACGGCTCATAATCCATTGTTCTGGAAGTTCCCAAAGATCAGGACGAGCTTCTTGACCAACAGTTTGACCTTCAACATTCATCAGAACGAAACGAGTCGCGTTCCAAATTTTGTTACAGAAGTTACGGTAACCTTCAACACGTTTTAAGTCGAACTTGATGTCACGACCAGTGTTTGCAAGGGCACAGAACGTGAAACGAACTGCGTCAGTACCGTAAGCATTGATACCTTCTGGGAACTCTTTGCGCGTTGATTTTTCAATCTTCGCTGCATCTTTCGGGTTCATTAGGCCAGTAGTACGTTTTGCAACCAAGCTTTCTAAATCAATACCATCAATCAAGTCTAATGGGTCAAGTACGTTACCTTTAGACTTAGACATTTTTTGACCTTCACCATCACGTACCAAGCCGTGAACGTAAACAGTCTTAAATGGAACTTGAGATGAACCATCTTCATTTTTCATGAAGTGTAAGGTCATCATGATCATGCGGGCAACCCAGAAGAAAATGATGTCAAAACCAGTCACCAAAACATCTGTTGGGTGGAAAGTTTTTAAGAAATCATTTACTTCATCTTGCTTCGCATCGCCAGTCCAACCTAAAGTTGAGAATGTCCAAAGCGCAGAAGAGAACCATGTATCAAGAACGTCTTCATCTTGTTTAAGTTCAACGTCAGCAGCGATATTGTTCTTCGCGCGTACTTCTTCTTCATTACGACCCACATAGATGTTGCCATTCGCATCGTACCAAGCTGGAATACGGTGACCCCACCAAAGCTGACGTGAAATACACCAGTCTTGAATGTCACGCATCCACGCCATGTACATGTTGCTGTACTGTTCTGGAACAAACTTAATACGGCCATCTTGAACTGCTTCAATTGCAGGTTCAGCAAGCGGAGCAATTTTTACATACCATTGGTCAGTCAATAATGGCTCAATGATCACGCCTGAACGGTCGCCACGTGGCGCTTTTAAGTCATATGGTTGGATTTGGTCTAACCAACCTTCGGCTTCAGCTTGAGCAACTAATTTTTTACGTGCTACGAAACGTTCTAAACCAGCGTATTCCGCAGGTGCAGTAATGGTTTTAGAAATTTGTTCACCAGCTTTTGCAATATATTCAAACTCACCTAAAACTTCGGCGTTTTTGTTGAAGATATTAATGATTGGCAAGCTATTGCGTTTACCTAGGTCATAGTCGTTAAAGTCGTGAGCAGGCGTGATTTTTACACAGCCAGTACCGAAGTCTTTTTCAACGTAGTCGTCAGCAACGATCGGAATTAAACGACCAGTAATTGGCAATACAATATTTTTACCAACAAGGTGTGCATAACGCTCATCTTCAGGGTGAACAGCAACTGCAGTATCACCGAGTAAAGTTTCAGGACGAGTCGTTGCAACGACTAAATAGTCTTTACCATCTTGAGTTTTAACTGATTTGTCTTCAAAGAAATATTTAAAGTGCCAAAGTGAGCCTTTTTCTTCTTTGCTTTCTACTTCAAGGTCAGAAAGAGCAGTTTGAAGTTTAGGGTCCCAGTTTACAAGGCGCTTACCACGGTAAATTAAACCGTCTTCGTGTAAACGAACGAATACTTCTTTAACTGCGTTTGATAAACCTTCATCCATCGTAAAGCGTTCGCGAGACCAGTCTACAGATGAACCTAAGCGACGAATTTGTTTCGTAATTGTGCCGCCAGATTGTTCTTTCCATTCCCAAACTTTTTCGATGAACTTATCACGGCCCAAGTCATGACGAGTCACACCTTGCAAGCCAAGTTGACGCTCAACAACCATTTGAGTTGCAATACCCGCATGGTCAGTACCTGGTTGCCACAAGGTGTTTTTACCCATCATACGGTTATAACGGGTGAGGGCATCCATAATGGCATTGTTAAAGCCATGGCCCATGTGCAAACTACCAGTGACGTTTGGTGGCGGAATCATGATACAGAATGATTCACCGTGACCAGAAGGTTTGAAGTAACCTTGTTCTTCCCACGTTTGGTACCACTTCTTTTCGATCTCGGTTGGATCGTATGTGGTCGCAATATTTTGAGCGGTTTGAGCGTCAGTCATAGTAGCTTAGATCGAATATGCATAAAAAATTGCACCTATTGTAGCAAAAAAATGCCTCGAAATTAATGTGCTGAAAACAGATAAACGGTTTTGTATTTTTTTCAAAAAACGGTAGATTTATGAAAGATGGATCACAATTTAATCGTGTAGGCACACGGCACAAAAATTACAAAAGAATTGAAAAAGGATGCTGCTCATGAGTTATGAAGTTTTTTTGAAAATTTCCGATTCAACTTATACCCAATTCGAGACCATTCGGCAGAAACTGCATGATGGGGTAAGTCAAAGTCAGGCAAAACCCTTAGGGGATGTATTGTCTGACCTTTCTTGTGAAATTATTGAGCAGGTTTTTTCTGTACTCTTACAGTCAGGGAATACAACCATGTCCCCAAAACAGCAAGCTGAGTCTGAAAAAGTAGTTCAGCAAGTTTTAGAGACTTTTCGAAAATACATGCCATGGTCGGTTTCATTCTTTGGCAATGAACGTCTTTTACCTTTAGTCGATTACATGACATCTCTAATGAAAGAGCAGGGACAGCAGGTCTATATTACCTATCCAGTTACGCTTCAACTCGTGCAACAAGCTGAAACTCTGACTCAGCAAATTCGTGATGGGAACATGCAGAGTGTTGCAGCTGCTTTTGATACTCTCATTCAAATTGTAGATTTAGGCGTAACAAGCCTAGTACGTGAACCTAAAAAGCGTTTAAAATTTAATTTAGTTGTCGATAAAACCCTGAATGGGGTGATCAACATGACGACGCATTTAGGCTATAAACGTTTGGAAAAGTTAGGTACACAGGTCGATCAGACCACAGCAACTCATTATATCAACCACTTTTTGGCCTTCATGCATCAAGCAGCATAATTTAAAAAGATAATAGGAACATAAAGCATGGCCAAACTTGATACTTTAAAAAATAAGGTGGTATGGATTACGGGTGCATCTTCTGGTTTAGGTAAGGCCTTGGCAGGGGAATTAGCCTTGCAAGGGGCAGAAGTGATTTTGACCTCCCGTCGTTTTGAAGAGTTAGAAGAAGTTCGAGTTGGTTTGTTAAATCCAGAGCAACATTTGTCTGTGGTTGCAGATATTACCAATGAAAAACAAGTTCAAGAGGCCTATGAGCAGATTTTAAAAGCGAAAGGACGAATTGACTGGCTCATTAATAATGCAGGTTTGAGCCAACGTGCATTAATCGAAGACACGACCATGGCAACCGAACGGGCCATTATGGAAGTTGATTATTTCTCGCAAGTAGCTTTAACCAAAATCGTATTACCTACCATGCTAAAACAAAAGTCTGGCCGAGTTGTATTTGTGTCGAGTGTGGCGGGTTTATTAGGAACACAGTACCGGGCAAGTTATTCGGCTGCTAAAGCGGCAATTCATATGTGGGCTAATAGTTTACGTGCTGAGGTCGCTGATCAGGGCATTGAAGTTTCCGTTATTTTCCCTGGTTTTGTAAAAACAAACGTTTCTTTTAATGCGTTAAATGGTGCAGGGCAGCCTCAAGGCCATCAAGATGAAGCAATTGAAAATGGTTTAGAGGCAGATACTTTTGCAGAAAAGTCGGTTAAAGCTTTAATGCATGGCCAAGAATATATTGTTGTTGGGGGAACAAAAGAAAAACTTGGAGTAATGGTTTCTCGGATGTCACCAAAACTTCTCTATAAAATGATTCGGAAAACAAAAGTAAAATAAAAAAGAGATTTCGCCGTGCTAAATTGGTGAAAAACCTGCATAGAAGGTTCACCATGGATCAAGATTATCACCGTGTTTTAGAGGTCATCACACGTTTTCAATTGGTCTTTGACCAGAAAAATTGGGACGCTTTTGATGAGTTATTGGCCGATCAACTTGAGGTGGACTATTTCCAGTTTAGGGGAGAGCCTTTATGTGTTGTGACTTGTCATGAATATAAAGGTTCTCGGCAGCAAGCTTTATCGCATTTACGACTACAGCACAATTTGAGTAATCCCATTATCCGCATTGAACAAGATCGGGCATGGTTAGAATGCAATTATCAAATTTATCGTTTTTCAGAAAATGATTATTTTCATTCATTTGGTCGTTATTATTTTACTTTGGAAAAACAACAGGGCAATTGGAAAATTACCGGAATTTGCCAACATTTAACTAAAAATATTGGCAATCCACGGATACATTTTTCTAGCGTGGGGCAGTGTTAATCTTTTACTGCGGTACCGTAGGCAAAGACTTCGACCATTCCACCCTGCATTCCTAGTTCGGTTGTACTCAGCCGAACTCCCATAATATGGTTAGCGCCTGCGGTATGGGCTTGTTGCTTTAAGCGGACAATCGCTTCACGGCGAGCACGTTCAACAATACTTTCATAACTGGTCAGCCGACCGCCTAAAATATTTTTGATTGATGCCAGCACATATTTAAAGTAGTCATTAGAAATCACGACATTACTGCTAATAAATTGGCCTAATTGATCACTCGTCGCAAAACGATTCGTATCAATTCTGATATGGGCCAGCCGTTGCTCTTTTTCTAGAAGTTCTTTCAAATGTTTTTGTTCAATATGGCGCCCAAAACCCCAACCAATACTGAAAAGAATCAGAAAAATAACAAGCTGAAAAATAAGATTTTCCATTTTCTACCTATGCACTAAATGGATCTGGTAGATGGGGTGCTTGAGGTTGTACGACCACAGCTGTGCCATAGACAAATAGTTCGGAAGCACCTTGAGCAATATTTGAAGTTGAAAAACGAATACCAACAATTGCATTCGCACCCAGTTGCTGGGCTTTGGCAATCATACGATTCATGGCTTCTTGGCGGGATTCTTCTAATAATTCGGTATAACCTGTAAGTTCACCACCCACAATATTTTTTAAACTCGCCATCAAGTCACGGCCAACATGCTTACTTCGGACTGTACTTCCATAAACAACATCAAGCTGTTTTAAAATCTGGTGGCCCGGAACGCTTTCTAAATTACTCAGTAACATTATTTTTTATCAATCTAAATCTTTTAAGGTTTCAAGATAAGAAATATTCACATGAGATGCAATAAAAAAGCCCACCGAAGTGAGCTTTTATAGATAAGTTATTTAAAACTTATTGCTTTTTAAGTTCAGCACTTGATGGTTGATTAACTACTGTATCTGAAGAATTTGCTTTTAAACCGCCACCTAGAGTTTTGTATAACTCAATTTGGTTGTTTAAGTTAGCTTGTTGAAGCAAGAGTAGACCTTGTTCTGCTGAATAAGATGAACGCTGTGCATCAAGAACGGTCAAGTAACTATCAATACCTGCACGGAAGCGGGCATTTGAAAGTGTGTAGTTGCGGTCAGTCGCTTCTACTAGACGTTGTTGAGCTGTTAAACGTTCACCAATATTGGCACGCGTTGCAAGCGCATCATTAACTTCGCGGAATGCAGACTGAACTGATTTTTCATAATCAGATAATGCAATTTTCTGATCAGTTTCAGAAATTTTTACATTGGCACGACGCGTACCCCAGTCAAAGATTGGTAAATCTAGGCTTGGTCCAACTGACCACACAAATCCACCAGACTTAAATAGATCACTTAAGTCAGTCGATGCGTAACCTGCAGAACCCGTTAAGCTAATTGTTGGGAATAAACGTGCTTTTGCAGCACCAATATTCGCACCAGCAGCGCTTAAGTTATATTCAGCAGCTTTTACATCTGGACGGTTGTTAAGCAAGTCGCTTGGTAAACCAGCTGTATATACATTCTGTTGAGTAATACGTTTTACAGGTTGGTTTGGCAACAAGTTTTGCGGAATCGATTGACCTGCTAACAAGTTCAACAAGTTTTGTGCTTGAGCCATCTGAGTTTTGTAGTTCGCTACATCGTTACGCGCAGTTTCTACAGAAATCTGTGCCTGACGTAGTGGAACTTCGCTGTCGATACCCACATCAAAACGTTTTTTGTTGAGGTTGTAAGAGTCTTGCTGTGCTTTTAGAGTTTGCTCTGCAAGCTTTAGATTCGCCGATGCAAAAGAATAGTTCAACCATGCTTGAGCAACCTGACTAATCAGACTGATTTGTGTCGAATCACGTGCACTTTGCGTTGAAAGATAACTATCTAATGCAGCATCTTTCAAGCTACGAACGCGGCCCCAAAAATCAAGCTCATAGGCAGTTACACCCAAACCCACCTGATAGGTAGAGTAGGGGTTATTCGGATCACGGCTTTGAGAAACCTGACGAATTGCACTACCACTTGCTCCGATGGTTGGAAGCTGGTTGTTTTGAGTAATTCGATATTGCTGTTGAGCACGTTCAATATTGAGCGTTGCTGTACGTAAGTCACGGTTGTTGGCAAGAGCCAAATCAATCACTTCGAGCAAACGAGGGTCAGAAAAGAACTGTTTATAACCCTGTTCTGCAATAGACGTACCAGAAGCGCTGTTATATCCATAGCTTTGTGGTATATCGGTTTTCACGACTGGTTCTGGGCCGCGCATGCTTTGACAAGCTGTCAAAGCAAGCGCAAGTGCAGATACCGCAATGCTACGACCTGAAATAGACCATACTTTTTGCATCACGATTTATGCTCCTGAGTGTTTATGGTTTTTGGTTTGTACTTAAAGATACTACGAATCCACACATAGAATACAGGGATAAAGAAGATACCTAAGAACGTTGCACTGAGTACGCCACCGAGTACACCGTAACCGACAGAGTGCTGACTTCCTGCACCTGCACCTGTTGAAAGAGCAAGTGGAAGTACACCAAAACCGAAGGCAAGGGTGGTCATAATAATTGGACGTAAACGCATTTTTGAAGCATGTAAAGTTGCATCAATGAGGTCTTCACCTTTTTCCTGCAGCTCTTTTGCGAACTCAACAATCAAGATCGCATTTTTTGCAGAAAGGCCGATGACTGCGATCATCGCTACCTGGAAGTAAATGTTATTTGAGAGATTTGGATCTCCTTTAATAATCATACCCAAGTAAGTCAATATGATTGCACCAATAATACCGAGTGGTACTACAAGTAAAACCGAGAACGGAATAGACCAGCTTTCATATAATGCAGCTAAGCAAAGGAAAACGATTAACAATGAAAGAGCATAAAGGAATGGAGCTTGAGCACCAGACTCACGTTCTTCAAGTGATAAACCTGTCCATTCATAGTCGAAACCTTGTAAGCCCATAGATGGTAACTTAGCAATAATTTCTTCCATTGCTTTCATAGAATCACCAGAACTTACGCCTGGTGCAGGTGTACCTTGAATGTTAACCGATGACACGCCGTTATAACGTTCAAGACGAGGAGAACCATATGTCCATTCGCCAGTAGCAAATGCAGAGAACGGTACCATTTCGCCTTTGCTATTACGCACATACCACTTGTTTAAGTCTTCAGGCATCATACGGCTACCCGAATCACCTTGAACATAAACTTTTTTCACACGACCACGGTCAACGAAGTCATTAATGTATGAACCACCCCATGCAATACGCATAGTGTTGTTAATGTCAGCAATGCTCACGCCCATAGCGCCAGCTTGAGCCTGATCTACATTAATTTGATACTGAGGTGTATCTTCTTGACCATTAGGACGTACTCCTACAAGACGCTTATCTTGTGAAGCCAAACCTAAAATTGTGTTACGTGCGGCAATCAGTTTCTCATGGCCTTGACCACTTGAATCTTTAAGCTGCAAGTTAAAACCAGCTGTTACGCCTAATTCAGGCATTGCTGGAAGCTGTAATGGCATGATGTAAGATGCGTCTTTAACGATCATGTTTAATGCCATACCACGTTGAATTAACGCGCCAATCTGAGACTCTGGTGAAGTACGTTCACTCCAGTCTTTCAATTTAACGAAGCCAATACCAGCATTTTGACCAACACCTGTGAATGAGAAGCCTGAAACGGTGAAAATAGATTCCACTGTATCTTTTTCATTCATGAAGAAATTCGTCATGGTATCAACGACTTTATTGGTACGATCAAGCGTTGCATTTGGTGGTAATTGTACAAGTGTCATGACCACACCCTGATCTTCTTCTGGTAAGAATGAAGATGGGAGTTTTTGGAACAAGAACACTAATAAGCCAATCACTACAGCGTAAAGTACGCCAGAGAAGATTTTGCCTTTAAGCATGCGGCTAACACCATTTTGGTAGCTATGCGACATGCGGTCAAAACCGTTGTTAAATCCTCTGAAGAAACGAGCAAAAATATTATTGCTTGGCTCTTTGTTCGGATCATGCTGTTTCAAAATTGTTGCACAAAGTGCAGGGGTAAAGGTTAACGCCACAATTAACGATAAAACCATTGCTGTTACAAGGGTAATCGAGAATTGACGGTAAATTACACCAGTCGTACCACCAAAGAATGCCATTGGTACGAATACCGCTGTCAATACGCTTGTAATACCGATTAACGCACCAGAAATCTGTTCCATTGATCGTGAAGTCGCCGTGACCGGATCGGTATGTTCTTCACTCATCACACGTTCAACGTTTTCTACTACAACAATGGCATCATCGACCAGAAGACCAATTGCCAATACCATAGCGAACATGGTCAAGGTGTTAATTGAGAAGCCAAAAATATTGATGACTGCAAATGTACCTAATACAACAACAGGTACAGCAAGTGTTGGAATAATCGTTGCACGCCAGTTCTGCAAGAACAGGAACATGACAATAAATACCAAAACTACGGCTTCAATTAATGTGTGTACAACACTCTCAATTGAAAGACGAATAAATGGGGTAGTGTCATAAGCCAGTTTATCTGCAAGGCCTGTTGGATAGTTCTTACGTAATTCGGTTAAACGATGTTCAACAGCATCAGCGGTATCAAGTGCGTTGGCACCCGTTGCAATTTTAATTGCAAGACCACCAGCAGGTTTACCATTAAACTTCGAATCGAATTGATAGTTATCAGAACCTAATTCAACACGAGCAACATCTTTTAAACGAACCTCAGCACCTGATGCTGTGTTCTTTAAGAAGATATTTTTAAACTGCTCAGGTGTTTGCAACAAACTTTGTGCATTCACTGTTGCGTTAAGGACCTGACCTTGTACGGCTGGTGCTCCGCCTAACTGACCTACAGCAACTTGTGAGTTTTGCGCTTGCAAAGCAGTCGCAATATCACTTGGTGTTAACTGGTAATTAGTCAATTTTGCAGGGTCGAGCCAGATACGCATTGCGTATGAACCACCAAAAACTTGTACTTCACCTACACCAGCCACACGGCTAAGTGGTTCTTTAATTGATGAGTTTACATAGTCTTTAATGTCTGAGTCTGAAAGGGTGTTATCTGGTGAATAAAATGCAATAACTTGTAAGAAGCTTGCACCAGATTTTGTAACAGTCACACCTTGACGTTGAACATCTTCAGGTAAAAGAGCAGTTGCAGATTGCAGTTTGTTTTGAACCTGAACCTGTGCAATATCTGGATCAATACCTTGTTCAAAGTTTAATTGAATAGAGGCCTGACCGTTACCCGCACTGTTAGATGAAATATAACGTAAACCATCTAGACCATTCATTTGTTGTTCAATGATCTGGGTTACGGTATTTTCAACAGTCTCAGCCGATGCACCAGGATAAGTTGCAGCAATTGTAACTGTCGGCGGTGCAATCGTCGGATACTGAGCAATAGGCATTTTTGTAAGCGTGAGAATACCCGCCAACATAATGACTAATGCAATCACCCAAGCAAAAATGGGGCGATGAATAAAAAATTGTGCCATTCAATCTACCCCTTATGCATTTGAAGATGCTTTCTGTTCTGCTTGAGGTTTACCTGATTGAGCCGGTTTTGTCGCATTTGGCGCTGCACCTTGAGGAGCTGCTGGTTGAGCTTGGTAAGGTTTTGCTGACACTTCTTGCCCTTCTTTAACTTTGGCAACACCGTCAACAATTACTTTATCACCAGCTTTAAGACCATTGGTCACAATCCAGTTTTGTCCTTGAACACCAGAAGTTTCAACAGGACGACTCTCAACAGCACCTTTTGCATTTACAGTCATCGCCATGGCTTGACCTGTCGGTAAACGTGTAATTGCAGCTTGAGGAATCAGATAAGCATTTGGAACTACACCTTGAACAATCTGCGCAGTTGTATACATACCAGGAAGTAACAGATGATTCGGGTTTGAGAATACGGCACGTAAAGTAACGGTACCTGTATCTTGATTTACAGAAGCATCAGAGAAAGCAAGTTGTCCTTCGATAGGATAGGTTGAACCATCTTCGAGCTTCAATTTCACTTTCGTGTTGTTACTATTATTTAAACTGCCTTTACTGAGTTGTTGACGTAAACGTAATAACTCGGCACTAGACTGGTTAATATCAACATAGATTGGATCTAATTGTTGAATCGTCACTAAAGGATCAGTTTGGTTTGCAGTAACTAAAGCACCAGCTGTTACAGAAGAACGTCCAGACTGACCAGAAATTGGTGAGCGAATTGTAGAATAACCAAGATCTACATTTGCATTCGTTACTTGCGCTTTCGCAGCAGAAACTTGTGCTTCTGCAACATTAACCTGACCAAGTAAGTCGTCATATTCTTGTCTAGATACAGCATTACTCGAAACAAGTTGCTTATAACGGTTGAGCTTGGTACGCAGTGAAGCTAGATTTGCCTGTTGTTGTAAAAGTGATGCTTTTGCATTTTCAAGCGTTGCACGGTTAGTTCGAGAGTCCAGTTCATAAAGAGCCTGACCTTCACGAACATAACTTCCTTCAGCAAACAAGCGTTTTAAAATTACGCCACTTGTTTGAGGGCGAACTTCAGAAATTTGATATGCTGAAGTACGGCCGGAAAGCTCAACGCTTTGTTCAACACTTTGTGGTTGAGCAACAATAACACCTACTTCAGCAGGCGGCATTTTCTGAGCAGCAGCAGCTTGCTGTTTCTCATCGGAGCCTTTGCCACAACCAACAAGTGCGATACTTGTTGCTAATGCGCAAGCAGTAAGGGCAGGAGCCCAAAGCTTAGCCGACATCATTGTTCCACCTCGTTAGATAAAATCTAAAAATATATTTGTTTTTTACTTAACCTACTTTGTGTTTGTAATAACCAGAGCCAAAGCAGTGCAATCCAAATAAAACCTATGCCCCAACCGGCGAGTACATCTGTTGGAAAATGAACTCCAGCATATATTCTTGAAAGCCCCATGCAGATAAACCAAAGACAGGAAATCAAAATGATATAAGGAGAGTTAGTGTTGGGCTTATGGCATAACATTATCATTGCGAAACAAGCCAGTGTTGATGCATAAACACTGTGTGCACTTGGGAACGATGCACCATAACTTTCGACAATATGATATACCTGTGGGGGTCTTGGGCGGTCAACACACCACTTGAGCAGCCAACCCATGGTGATACTGCCAATAACTCCCACGCTAATGAAAATAACAGTAATATATTTTTTATACCATGCCTGATGTACACACACCAGAAAGGATAAAAAACATACAAAAGGCATACCACCTACACGAGCCAGAAAGATCGTAATAAAGTTAAGATAATCTAATCGGTGTTCACTCAATATTTGAACGCTCAGGAGATCCATAGATTGAAGTCTTGGTACAAAAAGACCAAGCACACCTAATCCGAAAAAAATACAACCAATAAAAAGCAACATATAGGGCATGTATATACCTTTGCTTATTCAAGCAGTGTCCACTACTGAAAGCCGTTAAAAGTGTACTTGTCAGTACACTTTTTTTCAAGCCTGATAGATCATCGTAAATTCATTTTGAAAATTTTTTAACATTTGGAAAAACAATCACAACAAAATTGACGGAATTCACATTTTGTGTACAAAGCAAAATTGTTAGTGTTCTGTCTTTTTTCCATTATTTGTAGTGGTATTTTCTTCAAGTTCTAGAGGTTGTTTTGGTGGCCAGAAAAAATCGCTTGGACGAGTCAGAAAATGGGTCATTACCAGTTTAGCTAAAGGTTTCCATTGTTCGAAGCGAACTCGACGTGCCCGTAGTGCCACAATAATGGTTAAGGTGAAACTAACGAATAAGTTAGTGAGACCAATACATAACACACCTAGGAAGGACACAATAATCAGTCCGATATCTGGGCTACCGTTAATGGTCATTAAACCTTGAATAAAGTTAGCTGATGCAAAGGCAATATGGCGAATATCTAAAGGTAAACCTAAAATAAAGCCTATGGTGCCCATACTTCCTAACATAATCCCGAATAAGAAGTTACCCGCTAAGGCTCCTAAGTTACGCTCAATATATTCAGCAAAACGGTTTAAGCGATCTTGCCCAAACCAGTTTGCTAAGCGGTGATGTGCTCTTAGGCGTGGACCGACTTTCCGATAAACAGCCATGTTGTCGAAATATCCCGCAATGAGACCTGACAAAAATAAGCAAACTCCGGCTACGGCTGCATGTGGAACAGCCAAAGAGGTGAAGGGATTTAAGCTGTGCAACAAATAAGTCGCTTTAGTATGAGTTAATAAAGGCTCATCAAGATAGAATTGCCAAGCAAAAGTAATGAGTGCGGCTGTAGGAATCGCAATTGAAATATTGCCTAAAATAGCAATAAATTGTGTTCGAATAATATTAATAATAAGAGCTGCTAACTCTGCAATTTGAGCTGTTTTAGAGCCTTTACGCTGTTGTACTGTTGCAGCAAGAGCCGCAGCAGTCATCGCAGGTTGTTTGGTTGCAACTGTGAAATGTAGAACATGGATCAGAATGAACCCTAGGGAATAATTCATACTGAAAGTAAAGGCTTGCATGAGCGGAGCCATAGTCATTCTTGCTGCAAGAATTTTTAAAGATGCCATACAAGCGATAATAACGCCCGCTCCAGCGGCAGCTTTATACATGCCCCAGAAACCTTTGGTATCAGTACTTACATAATGTTCACCTGTTCGGCTGGCATTTTCAGTCACTTGAAAGGCAATAAGTTCACTTGTCGTACTTAATAAAGAACGAACACTTTTTTCACTGTAGTGCGCCTTGGTTAAATCGGAAATAAGATGCCCTAAAGAGACATATTTTCCTTTACTGTTATCTACAACCAAATAAAGCAGTAATTCAATTCGGTCGAGGCACTGCTCAAGTAACGACAATAAATAAGTTAAGCTTAAGCTGACACCGATTCTTTTTGTGGCACGACGAATCTTTAAAACAACATCCCGGCATTGTTCCAACATCACAAATGCTTGTGATGCATCGGGAGGAGAAATAACCGCAATTTCATGTTCAGAAAGTTCTTGTTTTTTGTACTTTTCGATAAACTCAATAATTTCACGGTTCTGAACTAAAAATGGTGATTCATATTCAGTTAATTCGGGTTGAGCATTAATAAATTCAGGGTAAAGACCAATTCCACTAATTCGATAAGTTAAGACGGTGATTGCTTTAATCATTTCACTTTGAATGACAAGCTTTTCGTCTACATTACTTTGGCTTTGTCCAATAAGGCTAAATAAGTTTGCCCAATCTTCATCATCAATATTATTAAGCCAGATTTTGTCACTTTCTAAATAGAAAATTCGACCAATTAATATTTTGAGTTGGCTTGCATCTTCGATTAACGGTAAAAAATGTGCTCCGAGTCTTTGTCCCAGTTGGTTCCAGAAACCATCTAAAGACAAAATTCCACTATCTGCATATAAACTTACTTGCTTATAGCGATTAATTAAACGTAATAAAAAAGTTTGTAGTAGGAGGGGAGCTGTAGGTGTACGTAATAGACTTTCAATGAAAGCCTGTATTTTTTGCTTGATCTCAATCGTATCATTAGGATCGGATGGACGAATGGCATTGACTAATTCAATGAGTGAATTTTCATCAATAACAGCTTGAGTATCCTCAAGCTGTTTCTGTATTTTTAAAAAATGATCTGAAAAATTTATATGCATAGGCAAAATAATATCTATTGTATTCGATGTAACGCAAGCTGAGTTAAGTTAATCAAAGCCTGACGATATGGTGTATCGGGAAGGTTTGATAAAGCTTGCAGTGCTGCTTCTGTTTCTTCTTGGGCACGTTGGTGGCAGTAATCTAAAGCACCAGACTTCTGTACAATTTCAATAACCTGAGGTAATTGGTCCACACCACCAGTTGCAATACTGCGACGAATAATCGCATGTTCTTCACCAGTTGAATGGGCTAATGCAGAAATTAACGGTAAAGTTGGCTTACCTTCCATTAAATCATCACCAATATTTTTACCTAATGTTTCAGCATCTGAAGTGTAGTCTAAAATATCATCAATAATTTGGAATGCATTACCAAAATGACCAGCAAACAATCTCAATGGTTCACGATACGCTTCTTGTCCAGCTAAAATAGCAGCGCCTTCTGTAGCGAGTTCAAACAGGCGAGAAGTTTTACCGTGAATAATTTTTAAATAAGTTTCTTCTGTTGTATCGGGTTGATGCTGCGATTGAAGTTGTAATACTTCACCTTCAGCAATTTCACATGTACCTGTTGAAAAATCTTTCAATAAAGTCATGTTATTTAAATCGACTAGTAAATCGAAAGCACGGGCAATGAGGAAGTCACCGACTAATACGGCTGTCTGATTGTTCCATGTCGCATTTGCTGTAGGTCGACCACGACGAAGCCCAGATTCATCTACCACATCATCATGGACTAATGTCGCGGTATGCAACATTTCAATGATTGCGGCCAGACGCTGTGCGTTTGCCATATTATCTAAACCACATGCACGAGCAGCGAGTAAGCACATGATTGGGCGCATACGTTTTCCGCCAGCTTCAACAACATGTTTGCTGACAGACATGACTAAACCGACTTTTGAGCTAATTCCTTCATTAATCAAGTGATCCATCGCAGCAAAGTCTGAGGCAACAGGCGCAAGAATATCTTGCTTGAAATCGATGACCATATGAAGAAAAACCCCGTATTGGTAGATAAGTCGCGTTAGTGTATCAATTAAAGATGTGTTGCACAGGTGAACAAGTGGCTGATATTAATCATTTCTATTGTCTTTATGCGTTCTTTGTTCTTTATTTAAGCAAAACATGATATTTCCGGCAAAACAATAAATTTAATGACATCAGCATTAATACAACTTGTTCTTGTCGCAATTTGTGTCTGGAACTGTATTTTAATTTTCATTCAGAATCAATGAAAACTGATAAATTCCAATCTAAGCTGCTTGTCGATTTTGTAAAAATAGGAGAATAGGCATCACTGATAAATAGAAAATACTTGTCGTTTGATCAAATTTCACTTAAAATCTGTCGCCTTATATGATCCCAGTGGCGTTCGTTTTAAGCTCGGTATATCCCTTTATCGACACGACGACACGGGCTGATTGGAGTACATTATGTACGCAGTAATCCAAAGCGGTGGTAAACAGCACCGTGTAGTTGAGGGTGAAACCCTTAAAGTTGAATTATTGAAAGCTGAATCTGGCGCGACTATTACATTTGATGATGTATTAATGGTTGTAAACGGTGACAGCATTCAAATCGGTGCTCCAGTTGTAGCTGGCGCTAAAGTAACTGCAGAAGTGGTTGGTCATGGTCGTCACGACAAAATCCGCATTATCAAAATGCGTCGTCGTAAACATTACCGTAAACAACAAGGTCACCGTCAATGGTTCACTGAGTTGAAAATTACTGGTATTTCAGGCTAATCACGAGGAGTAAGAGACATGGCAACTAAAAAAGCCGGTGGATCGACGAAGAACGGTCGTGATTCAAACCCAAAAATGTTAGGTGTTAAAATTTACGGCGGTCAAGCTGTAACTGCTGGTAACATCATCGTTCGTCAACGTGGTACAGAGTTCCACGCTGGTGCAAATGTTGGTATGGGCCGTGACCATACTTTATTTGCTACTGCTGACGGCGTAGTAAAATTCGAAGTGAAAGGTCAATTTGGCCGTCGCTACGTAAAAGTTGAAACTGTTTAAGTTTTAGCTTCAAAAAAAGCCCACATTTTGTGGGCTTTTTTTATGGAATCTAATCTGGTTTATCTTCATCATGATGAATGAAATTCTACAAACAACATGAATAACATAACAAAATATCTTATTTTCTCAATGATTAGCACAGAGTTTGTCGGTTAATATGAGTCTTGAATTAAGAGCTTGCTAATTTTTCATAACTTTGAAAGATGGCAAGTTGTCTTACAGCAACTAAAAAGGTGATGACATGAATATGCTTCGTAAAACTATGTGTGCTATTACACTCAGCGCGTCAGTGCTTGCTCCTGTAATGAGTACTACAGTGTTTGCTGCGCCTGTAGCAGCACCGGAGCAACAGGCAATTGGGAACCTGGTAAATCAGTTATCAGGATTACAGCGTTTGACTGCCGATTTTGAACAAACCACTAAAGCCAATACAAAAACTGTGGCACAGAAAAAGAGTTTAAGTGCCCAGCATATGAACCAGACATTTAAAGGTTCAATGAAAGTTGAACGTCCGGGGAAGTTTTATTGGGAAACTGTGAGTCCGTCTAAACAGACGATTGTAACGAGCGGGAAAACAGTTTGGATTTACGATCCAGATTTACAACAAGCTGTACGCCAAAGCTTAGATGATCAGGTTGCAGATACGCCAGCGTTATTGCTCTCTGGTAATACCAATCAAATCATGAAGTCTTATCGTGTAACACAGCCAGATAAATCAAAACTCTATTTCACATTATTTCCTAAAAAAGAAGATGGTGCTTTCCAAAGCTTAACGATTAGTTTCGGAGCAAATAAAGCGCCTACACTTATGGTGTTACAAGACTCATTAGGTCAAACCACCTATGTGCGTTTCAAAAATGTGAAAGTGAATGCTTCAATTCCAGCATCGGTATTTAACTTTACACCACCAAAAGGCACAGATGTTATTGACCAATAATTAATGCCTTCTCAAAAAAGCTACCTTACACGGTAGCTTTTTTTATATATGAGAGATAGATACATTTTTTAACCCCGTCTTATTCTTACGCTTTGTATAGTGATAGGGGTAAATTCATGGGGATTATTATGCGACTTTACGATAAAAAAATTATTTGTATTCTTCCATTAATGGCTGCAATGGCAATTGTGAGTGGTTGCCAACCGAAATCGGCAGCTAAAGAGGAGCAAGCCGCTTCGACTGCAAAAGTTAAAGAAACAAAAGAGGCAGGTGTTCCTGTAATTCAGGCAAAAGTAATCCCAGTAAAATTGCCGAAATCAAAAGTTTGTTTAGAAGATGGTTGTACAGAGTATGACTTTCAAACAGTACAAACCAATCAAAAGTGGATTAATGATTACTTTACTAATCGTATAAAGAAAGCAGATCCAAATGCTTTTGCAAATTTAGCTGATCAGCCAGTCGATGTACCTGAAAGTGAGCTTCGTTCGAGTCAAAGTGCAATTTATGTCCGTTATTTAGGGCAAAATTATAACCTTGCAACTTTTGCATTACAGACTTATTCGTACTCAGCTGGTGCAGCACATGGAATGTCTCATCAAGAATTTGTGAATTTTGATTTATTAAGTAAAAAGCATATTACTGTTGCCGAACTCATTCAGCCAGATGTTGAAAAAAAATTAGTTGATGCACTTTTTGATGCGAATACAAACTGGCTTCAAGAGCACAATATCAGCCGTGAAAAACTGCAACTCAGTGATAATTTTTACTATGGCGCAAATGGTATTGTTTTTGTCTATCCGATCTATGAATTGGCTTCTTATGCCGAAGGGATGAGTGAATTAACATTGCCATATTCTGAAGCAGCTAAGTTCATTAAACCTGAGTATTTGCCAAGTGTGCCAAACTATAACTTGTAAAATAGGTGATCTCTTCTAACAATTGTGTGAAAGCTATTCGTTATGAAGATGATCACTATATTTTTTAGTGTGAAGGCCTTACACTATAGCCAGTTTTTTACCCATATTATGATTGATTATGATCGACCCTAAGTTACTCAGAAATAATATTGAAGCCGTTAATGCGGCTTTGGCAAAACGTGGTGTTCAATTAGATGTTCAAGAATGGGCTTCTTTAGAAACTCGCCGTAAAGACTTGCAATCAAAAACTGAAAAATTGCAGGCAGAACGGAATGCCGGTGCAAAACAAGTGGGTCAGATTAAAAAATCCGGTGGTGATGCTTCTGAAACCATGGCGCGTATGCAAGCGATTGGTGATGAAATCAAAGCTGCTGAAGTTGCTTTGTCAGAGCTACAAAATGAAATTGAGCAAAAAGCGCTTAGCATCCCTAACTTACCAGATGAATCTGTTCCTGCTGGTAAAAATGAAGATGATAACGTTGAAATCTCAAAATGGGGTACACCTCGTCAGTTTGATTTTGAAATCAAAGATCATACCGATTTAGGCGAGTGGATGGGTGGACTCGAGTTTGAAACTGCAACTAAATTGACCGGTTCACGTTTTAGCGTGTTGAAGGGCTCTTTAGCGCGTCTACAACGTGCTTTAACGCAGTTCATGCTTGATACCCATACTTTAAAGAATGGCTATACAGAGGCTTATGTGCCTTATTTGGTAAATGCTGATTCACTGCGTGGTACGGGTCAGTTACCAAAATTTGAAGAAGATTTATTTAAACTTCAAGGCGAAAAAGAATATTACCTCATCCCTACAGCAGAAGTTCCAGTTACTAACTTCGTTCGTGATGAAATTATTGATGCAGATCGCTTGCCATTAAAATACGCTGCGCATACACCATGTTTCCGTAGTGAAGCAGGATCTTATGGCCGTGATACGCGTGGTTTAATTCGTCAGCACCAGTTTGACAAGGTTGAAATGGTGCAAATCGTTAAACCTGAAACTTCTATGCAGGCACTTGAAGACCTTACTGCACATGCAGAGGGCATTTTGCAGGCACTTGGTTTGCCATACCGCAAAATTTTGCTCTGTGGTGGTGATATGGGGTTCGGCGCGACTAAAACTTACGATTTAGAAGTTTGGGTTCCAAGCCAAAATACTTACCGTGAAATCTCAAGCTGCTCTAATATGGGCGATTTTCAAGCACGCCGTATGAAAGCACGCTACAGAATGGATCAAAAGAAGACCGAATTGGTGCACACTCTAAATGGTTCAGGTCTTGCCGTTGGCCGTACTTTGCTTGCCGTGATGGAAAATTACCAACGTGAAGATGGTTCTATCGAGATTCCAGAAGTATTACGCCCATATATGGGTGGTTTAACATTTATTGATTAAGCTTTGCATCTAAATTGTGCACGGTTTTTGCTTAACCAAAATCAGATAATTAATGTAGAGGTTTAAGGTGGATATTTTTCCAATCTCTTTAAAGTTGCAACAGCAACGTTGTCTGATTGTGGGTGGTGGGCATATTGCTTTGCGCAAAGCAAATCTTTTAGCCAAAGCTGGAGCAGTAATTGATATTATTGCTCCAGCAATTGAAGATCAGCTTTTACCGTTGATTCAGGCGACTGGAGGACGGTATTTTGCTGAGACCTTTGTCGAAAAAATATTAAATACACCTTATCGCTTAGTGATTGCTGCGACTAATGATGCGCAAGTGAACAAAGCCGTTTTTGAACAATGTGAAGTGCGTAATTTGCTGGTTAATAGTGTCGATGATATTCCGCACTGCCGTTTTATGGTTCCAGCGATTATTGACCGTTCTCCATTGATCATTTCTGTTGCCTCAAATGGTGCATCGCCAGTCTTATCTAGACAACTTCGTACTCAAATAGAAACAATAGTTCCACATGGTATGGGTAAGTTGGCTGAATTTTCAGGTCAATGGCGTAAGCAGGTAAAAGAAAAGATTACTAACCCCGATGAGCGCCGAATCTTTTGGGAAAACCTATATGCTAGTCCATTAAAAGAACAAGTTTTTAATGACAATCTAGATGTAGCAAATGATTTGATTCAGCAAGCCTTAACAGAGTGGACAGCGCCTAAAGGCGAGGTTTATTTGGTAGGTGCTGGACCGGGTGATCCTGAGCTACTGACATTAAAAGCACTACGTCTTATGCAACAAGCAGATGTTGTGATTTATGACCGTTTGGTGTCTGAACCCATCTTAGAGCTTTGTCGCCGTGATGCCACTAAAATTTATGTTGGTAAAGCCCGTTCAAACCACTCGGTTCCCCAAGATGGTATTAATGCTCTACTGGTTGAATATGCTCAACAGGGAAAACGCGTTTGTCGTTTGAAAGGTGGTGATCCCTTTATCTTTGGCCGTGGTGGCGAAGAGATTCAAGAGTTAGTTGAAGCAAATGTCACTTTCCAAGTAGTACCAGGTATTACTGCAGCATCAGGCTGTTCGGCTTATGCGGGGATTCCACTTACACACCGAGACTATGCACAAAGTGTTCGTTTTTTAACTGGACATTTAAAGGAAGGTTCTCCTGAACTACCTTGGAATGAACTGGTTTATGAAAATCAAACTTTAGTTTTATATATGGGATTGGTTGGATTGGAACGTATTTGTGAGCAACTTATTGCTCATGGTCAGCGTGCAGACATGCCAGTGGCTTTAATCTCTAAAGGAACTACACCAGAACAGAAAGTTATCGTTGGAACATTAGCCGATATTGCGACTAAAGTGTCTGAACATCATATCGTAGCGCCGACTTTAACCATTATTGGTGAAGTAGTGAGTTTACGTGAACAGTTAAAATGGCAATAAGTTCATCTGAATTTATTGTTTGTTATTAAAGTCGAGAAAATTTGTGATTCATGTTGTCCTTTACGAGCCTGAAATTCCTGCCAATACAGGCAATATCATTCGTTTATGTGCTAATACGGGTGCACAGTTACATTTAGTTAAACCCTTGGGTTTCGAGCTAGATGATAAAAAGCTTAAGCGTGCAGGCCTTGATTATCATGAATGGGCACGTATGCAGATTTGGGACAATATTGAATTGTGTCTTGCAGATTTAAAAGCTAAAGGTGTTGAGCATGTTTTTCCTTTAACCACTAAAGGTTCTGCAACTCCTCACACGGTTGATTTAAACCGACCTGTGGCTTTATTGATGGGGCCAGAAACACGTGGTTTGCCTGAGCATGTTCGCTTAATGTTTCCACAAGAGCAGTGGATTCGTTTACCAATGGCTGAAAATTCAAGAAGTTTAAATTTATCGAATGCAACGGCTGTGATTGTTTATGAAGCATGGCGTCAGCAAGGTTTCAAAAATCTAGGATAATTAGTTAAATTTTTAAAATAAAAATAAGGCCATCATTGTGGCCTTATTTGTTTTTGGATTTCTTATTTAGGGAAAATAACCCCACTTGCTAAATCATAGTTAGTCGGTGAGTTGGTATAGACCGATCCAAGTTTAACCGCAAAGAACCATCCTAACTTACCTTGATCTTGAATACGGTTTTCAACGATATAAGGCTCATCTAATTGAGATGCTGCATCTTCAATAAATACTTTATATTCAATAGGCCCTGTATTTTCACTGTCACGTTCAAATAAATAACCATCAACATTAAAGAAGCCAATATTATTACTTGCATCGACAAGTCTATAGCCTTCGGTTGCTTGTTCTTTTAGAAGTTTTTCAAGTTTTATTGCATCATCTTTGTTAAATGGAATATGTTTTGGAACTTCGAAAAAACGATAAGCATAGGTCCCGTTATGTGTACTACTATTTACACATGTTGGAACATAGAATGTGCCATTTGTTGTACCGTTATTGGTAAATGTCGAGTTTGCGTAGAGTAATTTGCACCCTTGAGCTCCAAGTTCATTGAAGGCATTTAAGATACTAGTCCGAGATGTATTTGTTAAGAATCGGTTGGAGTAGGCGTAGGTTGCTGGTTTTTTATCATTTTTTACAAATAAATATTTGTTTGTATTTGATGCTACTTCTCCAAATGAGAGTTTATATATATAGCCTAAGCTACCTTGTTTATTTAATTCACTGACCCATAGTAAATAACGGTTAGCTACTGAAGTGGTTTTTACATCAACCGTTTTATAGGTATATGTGTCAGTGGATTTGTTGTTTTTTACATACAGATTTTTATACAGCGCAAAGCTACCGTCAGGGTTATCTAAACTGACTGATGGCGCAAGAAGGGCATAGCCTTGGCGTCCTTGATCATTAAGTTGATTTAATACGTCTGCCCAAGATTCTTTATTATCTGCAAGTCTATAACTTGCTGTTGCGAGTACTTGGGTTGGTTTTTGCATGCTTGCTGATGGTGTAGTTTTGGTGAAACATGTATTTATGAGATCGAAATTTGCTTGCTGTAGATAATTATGAATCGCACTAGGTTGATCTGTAGGTACTAAACAGAACTGATTTGCATTTTTAAAGCCCAAAATAGCTGGTTGTTTTTGATTTAGTTTTCCAGCTACTACAAGTTGCCAATCTACTTTGTTGTAACTTGAAGTTTGTACAGTTTGTGGGGCTCCAATATTTGAAACCAGACTAAAATCTTCAGCTTGGCGATAGCTCGCCACAATGTTACCTGTACAGTTTTCTTCATTTTCATAGCGTACCGTTTCGCTAGTGAAACGCACACTGTTATCTGACACCTTAATCACATTCATTTTTAGAGCAGAGCCGTTAATACATGCTCCTTTACCTGCTAACCAACTTCCAACGAAGCGATCCGCTACAGTTGTTGGTGTTGGTGTTGGTGTTGGTGTTGGTGTTGGTGTTGGTGTTGGTGTTGGTGTTGGTGTTGGTGTTGGTGTTGGTGTTGGTGTTGGTGTTGGTGTCGGTGTCGGTGTTGGTGTTGGTGTTGGTGTTGGTGTCGGTGTCGGTGTTGGTGTCGAATCATTATCATCGGAACCACAACCACTTAATGCTATGAAAATCAAAGCAATACTGCTTCCTTTTACTATATTATTCATCACATGAGCCCTTTTTTTATAAAAATGTGAAAATTTAACATTTTTAAAATAGATCAATTATAATGCAGTTGTAAAGATCAAATTTGAAAAAAGGTTCAACATGGCAGCTTATAATCAAATTGAAATATTCCAACAAAGCCAAAAATGGTTTGACCAGTTGCCATTTGAATGGAAAAAATGGCTTGAAGAAAATATAGAAAAAGGGTGTGCGATCGAGCAATTAGTCGATGTTTTAAAAGAAAATGGATTTGGGCTAACTTTTCAAACGAGTGAGCCGAATTTCCTAAGCTTATCTGATCAAGATCAAGAATGGATCATCGAACAAATTTTGAATGAGGTACCATCTGCGGAAATAGTAAAAAGATTAGTAGAGCAGGGGCTTCATCGGCAAAAAGTAGAAGAATATTTAGGTAATTTAGAAAATAATCAGTTATATAAAATTCTTAAGAAAAAGCACCACAAATTTAAGAAACGTGAGTGGCTAATAGAAACTTTAGATCAATTGGCCCAGCTAGATTCTAATTACTGTAAAGAAATACCTTTAATCACGGCTCCAGTTTTCTCAGACTTTATTAAAGATTATTACAGTCAGCATCGTCCTGTGATTTTGAAAAAAGGAGTAGATCACTGGCCAGCTCTACATAAATGGTCACCTCAATATTTTGCAACTCGATTTGGCCAGCATTTAGTTGAAGTTCAAATGAATAGAAATAAAGATGAGCAATTTGAAAGGCATTCACCTTTGTTAAGGCAGACTATGAAAATGTCAGAGTTTGTATCAAAAATCATGTCTGTCGAAGCAAGCAACGATTTCTATATGACTGCAAATAATGCGACCAATAGCCATCAAATGCTTCAGGAATTATTTTTAGATATAGGCGATTTTGCAGAAGGTTATTGTAACTTGGACCTAAAAGATGAACGTAGTTTTTTATGGTTTGGCCCCAAAGGAACCTTTACGCCTTTGCATCATGATTTAACCAATAATATGTTAGTTCAAATTTATGGACGCAAAAAAGTAACTTTGATTCCAGCCTTGCAAGTACCTCATCTATATAACGATCATTGGGTGTTTAGTGAGTTGAGCGATGCCAATAAAATAGATTTAAAAAAATATCCTTTAGCAAAGTCGATTACCCCATTAGAGTGCATTTTGAATGCTGGGGAGGCTTTATTTATCCCTATTGGTTGGTGGCATAGTGTAGAAAGTCTGGATGTTTCAATAAGTATTTCTTTTACCCATTTTAATGCCCCAAACCATTTTGTTCATCGGTTTCCAAAGGAGGCCTGATAATGGAAATTGCATCTTAAACCGTTCAGTGTGACAATTGCTCGGCTCATACTGCTTTTCAAAGATGAAGGAAAATTATTGCCCTATGTCCACACTCCAAACGAATAATGCAGAACTTAACCAAAAGCAGGTATTGCTGTTAATGGAATATCTGACTCAGTGGTTAATTCGTTCGGGAGTAGGATATAACGATTTTGTCACGGCATTAAAACCGGTTTTTTATCAAGAAGCTTTAGCCGAATTGGAACGTATAGAACAAAAGCCTACGGACTCGGCAGTAAGTTTACTTTCAGGACTACACCGTAAAGATGTAAATGCATTTAAAAAAGCGGCACAAACTGGACAGCCTTTAACTGAAGCAAACGTTGCAGAACCAGTAAGTGTTCCGGCTCGGGTGATTGGTTTATGGCTTGCAGAAGGTTTATCAGAAAAAATTCCTTTTGTTAGCAATGAGCAAATTAGCTTTGAAAATCTTGTAAAAAAAGTCTCAACTGAAAAGCATCCGCGGTCGATTTTGAATGAACTTGAGCGTTTAAATATTGTGAAAGAAGAAAATGGCATTGTGTCGTTACAGCAACGCAGTTTTATGCCGGATGTAGAGCAATTCGAGGTTCGAAAATTATTAACGAATAATTTAGAGGCACATTTAGCTGCTGGAGTTCATAATTTATTTCAGCCAGAAAAAGAGCCATATTTAGAACAAGCAATTTTTGCTGATGAATTAACAGATGAATCGATTACTTTACTCAAAGAAGCAAGTTTACGCTTATGGGAAGATCTATCACTACAAGTACTCAAGTTAGCCATTGAACGTTGTGCACTCGATGAAGGAAAAGAGGGTGCAATCAAAACTTTCCGTTTCGGAGCTTATCAATATGACTAAAACAACTTATAAAAAATTAATAATATCTATGAGCTTTATTTTGATAGGTGGTCTTTTGACTGCTTGTGGTGAGGATTTATTCGCAGGCGGTGCCAGTTTAGGTGGATCAGGATATCCAACTAAACCCGGTAAACCAGGCGATTACGAGACACCAGCCGATGGAAATAAAGGTGACTCAAAAGATAATGAAATTTGGTTACCTGCACCAAGTGAAGATGACTGTAATGGCTTACATCGTAAATTAGAATTTCTTAATAATGTAACAAGAGAACCGATTGAAAAAGAAACAGTTTTTAAATATGCACAGCAGTTAACTTTGAACGGTACTCTTGCTTTACAGATTACTCAAATGAATGTGGGCTTAGAAAAAATACAAGAACGGCAACCTGCTTGTTATGTACCTTTAGAACTCTATTTACTTGGAAATACCAAACGTTCTTATCCGGAAAATGATTGTAAAGAGACTCAAATCTACGAATATCAACCAGGTGAAACAAAAACTTTTATTGTCAATTATCCAGCATTTGAAGTCATGAATGGTACTTGGAAATATGGCCTAGAAAGTGCCTATTTGAAAAACAATGAAGAAGTAAAGCAATGTGAGCCTTTAACTATTCAATTTAAAATAAGTGCGCCACCTGAACCGATTAAAATCAATTAAGTTGAGTCACCTTTAATAGAAGAAAAAAGCTTAATCGATAATATTCAATAAAATTTTAAAGAGAGTATGAGTTAAGCTTGCTCTAGCATTTTTTCGTCATAGACGATTTGTGCTGCTAAAACCTGTTCAATATTGGTTTCAGCCCACTCTTTTAGCTGATAAGCCATTGCAGATACATTGTGTCCTAAAGGCGTAAGTGAGTAATCAACGCGAATTGGGGATGTATTCTGGATTTTACGTTCAATAAAGCCATCTCTTTCCAGCATTTTTAACTTCTGTGATAAGACTTTAGGGGAAATGCCTTGAATATTCTTTTTAAGCAAATTGAAGTGCTGAGTTTCTTCTTCAAGAACATTTAAAATCAATAAAACCCATTTATCTGCAATCTTTTCAAAAAATAAACGAGCAGGGCAATGTTGCTGAAAAATATTATATTTTAGACATTCATTCATACCATTTACCTATAATTTTTTGAAAAATTACACTAGTTACCAACTAGTAACTAATTGACACCTAGTTTCTAAAATATATCATAAAGTGGAATTTAATAAAATAAAGGTTTTCTCCCATGTCTAACTCTAATATCGCGGTTGTATATTTCTCTGGTTATGGCCACACAAAAGTTGTTGCTGAAACGTTTGCAAACGAGATTAATGCTCAGCTCATTCAGATTGATCAGGAAGGTAATATTGCTGATCAAGATTGGCAGACATTAAATGATGCAAAGGGGATTGTTTTTGGTGCTCCGACTTATATGGGGACAGCGCCATGGCAGTTTAAAAAGTTTGCTGATGCAACTTCAAAAGTGTGGTTTACACGCGGCTGGCAAGATAAAGTATTTGCAGGTTTCACAAACAGCGCGAGCTTAAATGGGGATAAGCAAGTAACTCTTATTCAACTACAAACTTTAGCATCACAGCATGGTGGGATTTGGGTAAGCCTTGGTTTATTACCAGCAAATACAAAAACTGCAACACGTGAAGATGTAAATAACTTAGGTGGTTCAGTGGGGCTTTTAGTTCAATCGCCTTCTGATGCAAGTGCGGAAGAGGTTCCGACAGGTGATCTTGAAACAACAAAACTTTATGCTCAACGTGTACAAAGCATTGTGAATAAAATTTACGGTTAATTTGACCATAAAAAAGGCGCTTTAAGCGCCTTTTTTATTACTCATGCTCGTTATGTTGCGGAGCATTATATTTGAAGCCTTTGGTTTTATAGGCAAGATAACCTACACCAATAACGGCCCAAGCTAAGCCAATTTGTAAGGCAAGCTTATCAATCTCTAACCACATCATAAATACACTGGCAAAACCAAGCGTTGGTATAACAATATAATTGATGATGTCTTTAAGCGTTTTATTCTTGCCATCTCTTAATGCATAGCGAGAAATCACAGAGAAGTTAACAAAACTAAAAGCAGTTAAGGCACCAAAACTAATCAAGTTAACAATATGCTCAAGATCTAAAAAACCAGCAGATAAAGCAACTACACCAACAATAAGAATGTTGTAAGTTGGAGTATGCAATTTTGGACTGATATGACCAAATAATTTCTTGTTGATGACTCCATCGCGCCCCATCACATACATTAAACGTGATACGCCCGCATGTGCAGAAATACCTGATGCCATCACAGCGACTACAGCAAAATATAAAACCAAAGTTTTAAACATCAGACTACCAATCGCAGCGACCATCACAGGTTGTGATTCATCTAAAGGATTAAAGTAAGTGTTTGGATTACTTGGGAAATATAGTTGGATGAAGTAAGTACTTACAATGAAAATAATACCTGCAAGTAATGCTGTAGAAAAAATAGCCTTTGGTAGCGTTTTTTCTGCATCTTTTGTTTCTTCAGCAAGAGAAGATAGAGCATCAAAACCGGTAAAAGAGAAGCATAGTACGGTCGCGCCAGCAATTAAAGAACTGACAGACGTCATATCATTCCAAAAAGGAGTTAATGACCACAATGCCGCTTTATCTGGATTTAAAGTTCCATCTGCATATACACCTTGAGTAAGTAAAATATATACCTGATAAACAAAATAAAAAATTACGCCAAGCTGAATAATAACGATCGTGCTGTTAAAACGTGCAACGAACCGTGCACCAAATAAATTAATAACAGTCATGAGAGTTGTTAAACCAATCACCCATAACCAGTTATTTACTTCTGGAAAAAGAGCTCTTAGATAAATATCTGCCAAGATAATATTAACAAGCGGTGACAGTAAATAGTCTAACCAAGAAGACCAACCCACCATAAAGCCAACATTAGGGTGAATTGATTTTTGAGCATACGTATAGGCCGACCCAGAAGAAGGGTAGCGCTTAATCATATGTCCATAACTGATCGATGTTAATAAAATTGCGACTAATGCAAAAATGTAGGAAGTTGGTACATGACCGCCACTTCGTTCTGACACTAAACCAAAAGTATCAAACAAAGTTAATGGCTGAATGTAAGCTAAACCAATAATAATAATATGCCAAAGCACAAGATTCTTTTGAAGCTTAGCTGTTGGTTTAGTCCCAGATAAATTTGTCAACGGCGTTATCCTCATAATCGTTGATCAAGGATCAGCTTGGTGTTAAGGATCGTTTGAGACGAACGATCCCCCCTACAGAAACAGATAAAGTGCGCCAATCTATCCTAAATTGATATAAATTGTCATTACTTTCATCTATTTTTTAGCAAATTTTTTGCCATGTATTTTAAATAAAATAATGAATAAAAATTCTTAGTCATAAAAAAGGTCTGATTTAATATATAAATCAGACCTTTATGAGTTTTTTGGAGTTTAACTTATCGAATTACCAAGCTTTTTCTAAGATATCTCGGATATCTTTTAAGCTTGCTTCTTTCGGGTTGTAAATAATTGAGCCATCATTTAGTGCTTTTTCTGCAACTTCATCAAGCTGTGCTTCAGTTACTTTACCTGTTTCACGTAAAGTGCGGGGTAACTTTGTTAAAGTAAACAGGCGATCACGCATTGCTAAGATAGTCGTAATTGCCCTATCTGCGCGCTGGCTTGCTGGAGTTTGTGCATAAATATCTGCACCAGCGAGTGGTAATAATAACTCGCCAATTTTCTGACCATTTACTTGCTTGTTATATTCAAGCACGTAAGGTAAGAATAAATTCATGCATAAACCGTGGGGCAGGTGAGCAACAGCGCCTAAAGCATGTCCTAAAGAATGGACTAAGCCGACCATTGAGTTAGAAAATGCAATACCCGCCATTGTTGAAGCTTGTGCTAGCTCTAAACGGCCCTGTGAGTCATTTGGGTTTTCTAATACATTGAACAGATTTTCACTAATTTTTTTAATGCCGGCACTTGCATAAGCATCGCTCAGTGGGTTAGCCGCCAGACATGTATAGGCTTCAACACAATGCGTTAAAGCATCCATGCCAGTCATTGCAGTTAAATGAGGAGGCAATGTAAGTGTCATGCGTGGATCTAAAATCGCTGCATGTGGCATTAAATAATAAGAAGCAAATGCTAACTTAACATTCTTTTGAGTATCTGAAACCACAGCAACCATAGTCACTTCCGAACCAGTGCCAGAAGTTGTTGGAATTACAAAAAATGGTTTTAATGGTTTCGGTAGGTTGTGAGCCCCTGCATATTGCAATAAGTCATTTCCACCTTCAGATACTAAAATGTTAGTTGCTTTAGAAGTGTCTATGACTGAACCACCACCTACAGCAATAATCGCATCACATTTGTTTGTGCGATAAGCTTCTGCTGCAAGGCGTACGACCTCTAAACTCGAATCGGGTGGTACATCATCAAAAACATGACCAATAACAGCATCAGTCGTACTAAATGCAGCTTCAATCGGATTTAATAAGCCATTTGCTCGCACACCTTTATCTGTAATGATAAGAGGGCGTTTTGCACCTAAAGTTGCAAGCTCAAACGGAATATGTTCTAGCGCAGCATTACCAGCAATGACTTTTACAGGACAAAAGAATTCGTAATATGGTTTGGCCATGTTATGCGCTCCGCTTGAAATAGGACTTGGCTACTTTTAAGTAAATGTTTGCAGCCTCGTTGAATTTTTCTTTTAGGGTAAGTTCGGTTGGGTATTCTTTGACTGCTAGTGAAGCAACCAATTTAGGTAAAATAAGAGATTCCATTTTATTTAGGCAGCGTACCAAGCGGATAGCAGCCGATACATCACCATCGGCAATCATTCGGTCATTGGCAAATGCTTGAGCAGTACTTTCTTGAAAAGAAAACACTAAAAAGGCATGAGTGACATGTTTGAATGTAATCGTTAAATCTGGTTTTTTTTCAGCTCTTTGAAGTAGCTCTAACTGTTTGTCTTCTGTCACTCGAGCAAAAAATGCTGGTCCATTCGGAAAAACATTCATTGAAAGTACAAAGTGAACAGGAAATTTAGATACTTCTTCTTGTATTTCAGTGTCCACTTGACTTGCCATGACTAAGCCACGACCAATAACATCCATCATGAGCTTAACGTAGGCAAGTTGCAGAGTCGGCTTTACCGCTTTTGTCGAAATCACTCGCGTATCCCTTGTTAAAATTATGCGAAAGCAAATTTAGAGTAATTACTCTAATCCATTTTTATTTCATCGCAAAGCGATTTATTCATATTTGACTTTAGGGTCATTAAAGTACCCAGTGCTATTAATATACTCAATAAAGTCCTGACAAAGTTGATCAAATGATGGACAAGGAGTCACTAAATCTTGTATACGCACCATTTCTAAACCCGCATAACCGCAAGGATTGATGGTCTGGAATCCATTTAGGGCGCAGTCCAAATTTAGTGCTAATCCATGGTAACTACGACCACGACGGATTTTGAACCCTAAGGAACCGATTTTACGACCATCCACGTACACCCCTGGGGCATCGGGTTTGGCGTAAGCTTCAATTCCATATTTTTTTAAAATATCTATCATAAATTGTTCAGCAAAACTGACCAATGTCCGTACATTCCATTTTAGCCGATTAAGATCAAACATAAAGTAAGCAACCAGTTGACCTGGTCCATGCCAAGTCACTTGGCCACCACGGTCGGTTTGTACTACCGGAATGTCTGATGAAATTAGAATGTGTTCAGGTTTGCCTGCTTGACCTTGGGTTAAAACATTATGATGTTGAAGCAACCATAACTCATCAGGCGTATCTTGATCACGCTCGTTTGTTAAGAGTTTCATGGTTTCAAACTTGCTTTGATAATCTTGTAAATCGTTCCATTGTCGAATGATCAAGTTAGGTTTATCAAGGCTCATCACAATATATTCCTATGAGTTAATTCAGGCGGTGCCCAGTTAATATCTATAAGATAGAAGCCGAAAACCTTGTAATTTTAAAGGATTTTATAAGAGGAATTCTAAATATTTGTATGGTTTTTTCGAGGGTAATTGGCTTAAAAATTTCCAAAAAAATACCACAGTAAGAATTTCTGACTGTGGTATTGATTTAAGAACTTAAAGTTAAAGCGCAGTTCGAATCTGCGGACAAGCAGCCAAGTCAGCATAAAGTGCATGAACTTGTTCTAATTCTTCAAAGCGCAATTGTGCTGTTAAAGAATGATACTTGCCGGTGCGAGATTCTTGAACTTTTAGTGATGAGTGATCGAAATCTGGAAAATGTTTTACCAAAATATCGACTACAGCAACACGTAATTCTTCACCCGCATCACCAATAAGTTTAATTGGATAATCCATCGGAAATACCCAAAGATGTTCTTGTAGTTCGCGAGATGGAGTGCGGTCTAACATAAGTTACCTCATGATTTGAAACGCCTGCATCATCGCAGGCGTTTATAGCTCTTTCTATTAAATGGGGCTTGCTTTTGAAATTTCAAGCTTTCAAAACTTAGTCATTTTCCAAGAAAGAACGTAGGTGTTCAGAACGAGAAGGGTGGCGTAATTTACGCAACGCTTTCGCTTCAATCTGACGGATACGCTCACGTGTTACGTCAAACTGCTTACCCACTTCTTCTAGTGTATGATCGGTTGGCATATCAATACCAAAACGCATTTTCAATACTTTTGCTTCACGTTCAGTTAAGTTTTCAAGTACTTCGCGTGTTGCTTCTTTTAAGCCTTCTGAAGTCGCAGCATCAATTGGAGAAGTGATGTTTTGGTCTTCAATGAAATCACCAAGATGCGAATCTTCATCATCACCAATAGGCGTTTCCATTGAAATCGGTTCTTTGGCAATTTTAAGTACTTTACGAACCTTAACTTCGTCCATCTCTAAACGTTCACCTAGTTCTTCAGGTGTCGGTTCACGGCCCATTTCTTGTAACAATTGACGAGATACACGGTTGATCTTGTTAATCGTTTCAATCATATGCACAGGAATACGAATTGTACGAGCCTGATCGGCAATTGAACGGGTAATCGCCTGACGAATCCACCAAGTTGCATAAGTCGAGAATTTATATCCACGACGATATTCAAACTTGTCTACAGCTTTCATCAAACCAATGTTCCCTTCTTGAATCAAGTCAAGGAACTGTAAACCACGGTTGGTATATTTCTTCGCAATCGAAATCACCAAACGAAGGTTGGCTTCTACCATTTCTTTCTTAGCACGGCGTGCTTTTGCTTCGCCAATCGCCATACGCTTAGAAATATCTTTAATTTCAGCAACACTTAAATTAAGTTCTTTCTCAATATCTGCAATCTTTTGCTGGAATGCTAAAATATCCGGACGAACCTTTTCTAAATGCGCCTTGATCTCAGCAGGGGCTTTGGCAATCTGTTCATCTAACCAAGCTGGATTGGATTCTTGCTTAGGGAAAGATGTACGGAATTGAGTGCGATCCATACGGCCACGGCGTACTGCGTAACGCATAACTTCACGTTCGTTGGCACGAATTTGCTCATGTGTACCACGAATCATTTCAGAAATGATGTCAAATAAACGCGGTGTAAACTTAAACATCATAAATACAGTAGCTAAAGCTTCTAAAGCTTCATCTGCTTCTGGGCTGTTACGACCATGTTTCTCAATAATAGCTTTTGTTTTAGTCCATGCAGCTTCAAGTTCATTAAAACGAACCTTTGCAACTTCAGGGTCTGGACCAGATTCACCTTCAGAGTCATCATCGCTTTCTGACTCTTCATCTTCTTCATCGTCGTCAAGCTTAACTTCTTTTACTGGTGTAGCTGGCGCTGCTTCTTCCTCAAGCTCTGTTTCTTCTTCTAGAACTTCAGGAATTTCTGCGTCAGTTTCCGGATCAAGATAGCCAGATAAAATATCGGCAAGGCGACGTTCGCCAGTCAAGAAATCATTATATTCTTTTAATACAACTTCAACAGCATTTGGCCAATACGCAATTGAATTAAGGACATCACGAATCCCTTCCTCAATACGTTTTGCAATGCTGATTTCACCTTCACGGGTTAACAGTTCAACTGTACCCATTTCACGCATGTACATACGTACAGGGTCTGTCGTACGCCCAGGCTCATTTTCAACCGATGCAAGTACGGCAGCAGCTTCTTCTTCAGCAACTTCATCGGCTGTGTCAGTTGACTCACCGAACATGGTATCGTCAGATTCAGGTGCACGCTCGTGTACAGGAATACCAACGTCTTGAAGCATTTGAATAATGTCTTCAATCTGTTCGCTTTCAGTAATCGAGTCCGGCAGATGATCGTTAACCTCAGCGTAAGTTAAGTAACCTTGTTCTTTGCCTCGGCTAATCAGAGCCGCTACTTGAGAAGTAGGGGAATGCATATCGCTCATCTTTGCTTACTCTTCGTTGAATCTGTGGCAGTGAAAAACCGTGCATGATAGCACAATTTGCTTGAAATATTTTGGATTTGATCGGTAACCGTTAAATAAAAAATATCTTTGAATTCACGTCTGTTTTTTGGATATTGGGCTAAATTCATTTTTTTCAAGCTTAAATCATGGAAAAGATCATAGAATTTTTTCTTGATCACAAAAATAGTTCAGTTTTATAAATACACAATTTTTTGGGTGAAAAAAAGTACAAATATGCAGTTTAATGAAAAAAATATAAATAAAACTTGACATGATTCTGTAAGAGAGATAAATAGCGGCTAGACCCATTCACATTTTTTCATTAGAGGTAGTTTTAGTGTCTTCTACAGATTTTGAACTAGATGATAGCTACGGTGATGATGATGATGTCGGTTTTGATGAGTCATCAGGCAAAATCACTGCGAAAGAATCATTAGAAAAACGTAGATTAATCGATGATCTATTAGCTCAACGCCGTTTAGAGCGTGAGTTGAAGGATTTTGATTATGATTTAGACGATGATGATCTTGATGATGAAGACTAATCAAATCTGAATAGGGCATCGTCAGCTTAAATGCTATGCTATCGTAGATTTCTTTTTTATAGTCAGGTAACACAATGAGTGCGTTAGATTTAGACCAATTAAGTGAATATCTAGATGGAGACCACAATGAGTATGGTCTAGATTTCGCTGCAACTCATGGTTTTCTGTGTGCAATTGCAGTAGGCCCTCAGTTTGACCGTTGGTTAGATGAGCTGTTTGATAATAACCATAAGAAGGTTCCTGCTGAAATTATTCAGCAAATCAATGCGTGGTTGGAGTCAATTCGACAAGATTTAGCAAATGAAAATGGAATTGCATTTCCATTTGAAGTTGAAGAAGCTGATGTTGAATCTAGCTTAGGCGACTGGAGTGTGGGATTTGTTGATGCAATGTTCTTAAATGAAGAGGCATGGTTTGCTCCTGAATATGAAGAACAATTAATTGATTTAACTTTACCAATGATGGTATTTAGTGGAATTGATGAAGAAGATCCGCAGATGGAATCTTTCCGTCGTAATGGACAGCTAATGGATGAACTGGCAGAAGAAATTCCAGATAATTTGAATGAATTATACTTGATGTATCATACGCCAAATTAAACTTTAAAAACTAAGTAAATAACGTCCTTTCTAGGGCGTTTTTTATGCTTTCAGTATTTTAATACATAATTGAATATAATATTTTTACATTAATTTTATTTGTATATAATTACCCGCAATATTTTTGAAAACTCTCTCTTAATCATAAATTAATTTATTTCGTCATATGTATATTTCATGGGCGATATGAAAATCTTTAATGCTATAACAATGCGATTTAATATGAATATAATTTTTAAACTTACTGGATTATTCTCAATAATATTACTAGTTGCCTGTGGGGGCGAAAATAGTGATAGCGTAAATGAAATGCAAATTGTGGAATCTAAACAAGCAGAAGTTACCTATAAAGTAGTTGTCGGTACAGCTTTTTCGAATTCCGCTTTGAATGGTGCAAATGTAACAGCAATTTGTAAAGACGGAGCTGGTTTTAAAAGTTCTGTAGTTGTTAATGCACAAGGGCAATGGCAAGGTGAACTAGACAGTAGTAAGCTTCCTTGTCGTTTACAGGTAAAAGCTAATGGGCAAAGCTACCATAGTTATATTGATCAAGAGAGAGATGTAAATATTAATCCGCTGACAGATATGGTAATTGCTTATGCAAGTAACCAAATTCCTGTAACGTGGTATCAATCTGGAATTATGACTACAGAAAAATTAAAATCATCAAATTCTGCTTTTGTAGCTGAGCTTATTAAAAAGGGCTATGGTATTGATAATGATGTGGATCTATTTAATGTTGAGGTGAAAGCTAATAGTTCTATTCATCAAGCTATTCAAGAGTTGTTGGAGGCTATTGAAAATATTAAAGACTATGAAGCATTATTAACTTTAATTAAAGATGGAAACTTATCTCAATTGCCTAAGAATGTTGAGGTTTTGGATAATTCGATACCAATTATTTTTAATTTTAATACGAATGCCTGTCAAATGCTGCCTGCATCGGAGAATATGCAACCATACAATAAATGTTCAGATAAGGTTCTTAACGATTTTGTTGAAAGTAATTTGGTAGCTGCGGACTCAGATGAAAAGTGTGTTTTGGTAAAACAAGGTAATAAAGTGAGTTTAACTAAAGGGAACCAAAAAGTATCAGCATTATTGGATAAAGAACAAGAGGATGGTGGAGCATTTGTTTTTGATGAGGATAAACTTGATATTGTAGATCTTGTGATTAATACAGGACCTTATGCAGATATTAATACTTATAGTCAGATTGGGTTGAATTTTTCTAATGATGGGAGGTTGAGAGCGGTTGTTGGGAAATCTCCAACAGTGTCTTCAATGAATTGCGTGAGCTTAGAGTTCAAGAAACTTATGGAACTTTATAAATAAAATTAAAAAAGGGCATCATTTGATGCCCTTTTTATAAATTATAAACGTTTACGTTTTGCAGCCGCAATTTGTGACTGGCGCATACGAAAACCAGCTTTTTGTTTTTCCGTTGTCTTGTCGATGCAATACACGCAAGAAACACCATGTTCATAGCTTGGTAAAGCAGACTCTTCTGGAGTTAGCGGCCAGCCACAAGCATGACATTTAATATTTACGCCTTCTTCAACACCATGAGTTACGGCAGTACGTCCGTCAAATACGAAACATTCGCCTTCCCATAAGCTTTCATCAGCAGGGGTTTCTTCTAAATATTTAAGAATACCGCCTTTAAGGTGGTAAACCTCTGTAAATCCTTCTTGGAGAAGTAAAGAAGTTGATTTTTCACAGCGAATACCGCCTGTACAGAACATCGCAATTTTTTTATCTTTATGTTGCTCTAGCTCTTTTTTAACATATTCTGGAAACTCGCGGAATGTCTCAGTTTTAGGGTCGATTGCACCTTTGAAAGTACCCGCCTTATATTCATAATCATTACGCGTATCGACTAAAATTACATCATCGCGTGCAATTAAATCATTCCATTCTTTTGGATCAAGATAGTGGCCCACTAAGTCGCGGGGTTTAACTTCAACACCTAAAGTCACAATTTCTTCTTTAAGTTTAATTTTCATTTTACGGAAAGGTTTGTCGGAGCTAAAAGACTCCTTGTATTCCATAGAGGCAAAACCTTCATTGAGCAAAAATTGATAAAGACTATCAATTGCTACACGGTCGCCCGCCACAGTACCATTAATTCCTTCACCTGCTACAATCAGAGTTCCACACAGATTAATTGTTTTCACTAAGTTTAATAGACGTTGCTGAAGATCCGTAGGATCTTGAACTTCTTTAAATTGATATAGTGCGGCAACAACCCAATCTGCGGTCGCTTGCTGTTCTACAGGTGCAAGCTGTTCTACAGTAGCGTTCATGGAAAACTCCAAATGTATTAAGATAGAAATTTAAGGCGCACATTTTAGCGCGAAAATTTGTAATAAGCGAGAAAACCATAAAAAGTATATGGTTTATTTAAGGAGTCTGTTTTGAGTAGTGATCATCGAACGCTCTCTCTCACCCCATGTGCAGGGCGTTGTTCAACAGTTTTTGGTGATCAGGTTTGCCGTGGTTGTCGTCGTTTTAACCATGAAGTGATTCAATGGAATACTTATACAGCAGAGCAACGTTTGGCTGTATGGAAGCGTTTAGATGATCAATTGAATCAAATTCTAGTACCCATGTTACCTCATGCAAACTTGCAGCATGTAGAAGGATTTATTTTAAGTAAACGTGTTCGGCTGATGGAAGGGGCGAGCAAAGGTCGTAAGCTCTATCACGCTTTAAAAATATGTGAAAAAAATAAGCAACTGGCAACAGAAAGTGGTTTGGGTATTTCAGAGTCTCAAGTCAAAACAATATGGGTTGAATTCGAAAGGCGCGTTTTAGCTTTAGCTAAAGCGAGTTATGAGTTAGCTTGGTTGAGAGCTGATGGAATTAGTCATCACTTATTAAGTGTGTTTGATGAAGAATAAGTTTGTAGATTGAATTGAAGATAACTCAATAAAAAAAGCTGCCAAAAGGCAGCTTTTTTATCACTAATTTTCTTTCGAATATTAACGTTTGATATCGCGTTGAGTCGGGCCAGTATAAAGCTGACGAGGACGACCGATTTTGTATGGTGCGCTGTGCATTTCTAACCAGTGGCTGATCCAACCTACTGTACGTGCAAGTGCAAAGATTACCGTAAACATTTCTGTTGGGATACCAATCGCTTTAAGGATGATACCTGAGTAGAAATCTACGTTAGGGTAAAGTTTACGTTCAACGAAGTACGGGTCGTTCAATGCAATACGCTCAAGTTCCATAGCAAGCGCTAATTGAGGATCATTGATATTTAATGCTTCAAGAACTTCGTCACAAGTTTGTTTCATGACTTTTGCACGTGGGTCGAAGTTTTTGTACACACGGTGACCGAAGCCCATGAGTTTAACTTCTTTACGTTTTACTTTTTCCATGAACTCGGCAACGTTTTCTACACTACCGATTTCATCAAGCATTTTAAGTACAGCTTCGTTTGCACCACCGTGAGCAGGTCCCCAAAGCGCAGAAATACCTGAAGAGATACATGCATAAGGGTTTGCACCAGTAGAGCCGGCAAGACGTACTGTAGATGTCGAAGCATTTTGTTCGTGATCAGCATGAAGCGTGAAGATACGATCCATCGCGCGAGCAAGAACAGGATTTACTTTGTAATCACGGTCAGCAGGGGTAGCAAACATCATGTGTAAGAAGTTTTCCGCGTAATTTAAGTCATTACGTGGATAGATGAATGGTTGACCTACTGTATATTTGTAACTCCAAGCAGCAAGTGTTGGAATTTTTGCAATGAGACGAATCGCAGTGATTTCACGGTGATTGATGTCTTCAATGTCAAGGTTGTTGTGATAGAACGCAGATAATGCACCAACAACACCAACCATGATTGCCATTGGGTGAGCATCACGACGGAAACCATTGAAGAAACGGCTAACTTGATCGTGAACCATAGTGTGAGCACGAACTTTAGCATCAAATTCTGTTTTTTGTTCAGCAGTTGGAAGCTCGCCATTTAATAGCAAGTAGCAAGTTTCAAGGTAGTCTGCTTGAGTTGCTAACTGATCAATTGGGTAACCGCGGTGTAATAAAATACCTTTGTCACCATCAATGAACGTAATTTTAGACTCGCATGCAGCTGTCGCCATAAAACCAGGATCGAAAGTAAAATGACCTTCTTTCAATATGCTGCTGACATCAATTACATCTGGACCTAAAGTGCCACTGTAGATTGGTAATCCAATTTCTTTGCCATCAAGATGTAATACGGCTTTTTTGCCATTTGCTTCAGACATTCAATAGATCTCCTGTCCTGGTGAATGTTGATCTGACCCGAAATCCTAATGTTCTCATGTGCGAATCAGACGCTGTCAAAATTTGCTATAAGATTAGTGAGTACTGAAATTTTGTCAATTATACTTATGGATAAAAAATGACGATCCCACAGAGAGTTAGTCATCAAGACCCGAGCAAAAAAAGTCAGTAAAATCACTGCATCGGGATCGTATAATAAGTCAATTCAACAAGAACGTGCAGAAAAAAAATGAAGTATGAGTACAATTGTAAGCAAATCTTTAAATTAAAATTAGAAATGACAAGTCGGTAGAAAATGCCAATCCAATTAAAAAAATCATAAAACTCATGGTGTAATTTCAAATTGCTAATCAAAAAAAACTCTATTTTTATTGAGTTGTAACAAAGAATATTGATGTTTTTTTAAGTTTAATTGTATAAAAAATAGCTAATTGAACTGCATTAGAATAATAAAAACTCTTGTTTCCAATAAAAATTGCTTTCTCAAACGTGTTTTAGATTGGCTGATTTGGGTCCAATGTAAGTACGTTCACTTATTTGAATTACAGCTTTATATTGAAAATATGAGGTGTTACTAACATTTTTCTATTTATATGATGAATTTATAACTTTATCTTTAGTCTAAAACTCACTTATTTAAAAGAAATTTCAGAAAAAATGAAATTAAATAAAAAGTTATTTTAAACAACAACATGATAGAGCTATGTATACCTTTTTTGTAGGGTTAATAGGGTGATATCATTGTGAATGATTCTTATTTAATTGTTTTTTACTTAAATGGGAAAGTGGATTGTTTGTATTTTGATACTTCGCGTTTTATAATTCAGTGTCGTTTATAGGTTAGGCATGAGCTGTGCTTGCCTAACAATGCCAGCTTTCCTTGGAATTAATTCAACAAACTCCGGTCGGAGTTTCTACCTACAGGATGCCCGCTGTGAAAAGCAACAGACCTGTCAATTTGTCCATGGGTCAGGTGTTAGCGGTAAATTTACGCTCACCCGTGGCTATTGCATCAATTTTACACCGTTTATCAGGTGTCATCGTTTTCTTATTAGTACCAGTTCTCTTATGGATTCTAGATAAATCATTATCTTCACCAGAAGGATTTGACTACGTTAAAAATGTCGTGTTTGGAAATATCCTTGTACGTTTTATCGTTTGGGTATTTGTAGCCGGCTTATTATTCCATTTTATTTCTGGAGTTAAGCACTTACTTGCAGACTTGGGTTTTGCTGAAGAACTGCAAAGTGGTCGTATTGCAGCGACAATTTCATTGATCTTGTCTGTGGTAGCTATTATCGCAGCCTTTGTATGGATTATGTTCTAATGAAAAGTGCTACAGGTTTAACTGGTTCGGGTTCTCGTGATTGGTTTATCCAGCGTGTAAGTGCGGTTGTATTAGCAGCTTATACTGTTGTTCTTTTAGGTTGGATTCTCTGCAAAGGCGGGTTTGACTATCAACAGTGGGCTGGTTTTATGATGACATTACCAATGAAGATTTTTTCTTTGTTGGCAATTTTATCGCTTATCGCACACGCATGGATTGGTATGTGGCAAGTTTTTACTGACTATGTCACTACTCGTCAAATGGGTCCTTCAGCGAAAGGTTTACGCCTTGTACTGACGACGGCTGTCATTATTGCAGTGTTTGTGTACGCAATCTGGGGTATCCAGATTTTCTGGGCGAATTGATAGGAAGACATCATGGGCGCGATAACCCCTAAAGAAGATTATTCAAATATTCAAAACCTCACTTTCGATGCAGTTATCGTTGGTGGTGGTGGTTCTGGTATGCGTGCATCTTACCAACTTGCTCAAGCAGGTTTGAAGGTTGCAGTACTCACTAAAGTTTTCCCGACACGTTCGCACACTGTAGCTGCTCAAGGTGGTATCGGTGCGTCGTTAGGTAATATGCAAGAAGATAACTGGCATTTCCATTTTTACGATACGGTAAAAGGTTCTGACTGGTTAGGTGACCAAGACGCAATTGAATTTATGTGTCGTGAAGCGCCAAAAGTTGTGTATGAACTTGAACACATGGGTATGCCGTTTGACCGTAACGCTGATGGTACAATTTACCAACGCCCGTTCGGTGGTCACTCTGCTAACTATGGTGATAAGCCAGTTCCACGTGCTTGTGCAGCTGCGGACCGTACAGGTCATGCATTATTGCACACGCTTTATCAAAGCAACGTGAAAATGGGTACTCAGTTCTTCGTTGAGTGGATCGCTCTTGATTTGATCCGTAACGAAGCTGGTGATGTTCTTGGTGTAACAGCGATTGACCAAGAAACTGGTAACATTTCAGTATTCCAAGCAAAAGCGACATTATTTGCTACTGGTGGTGCTGGTCGTGTTTATCGTGCATCAACGAATGCTTATATCAACACCGGTGACGGTCTTGGTATGGCTGCTCGTGCTGGTATTCCATTGCAAGATATGGAGTTCTGGCAGTTCCACCCAACGGGTGTTGCGGGCGCTGGTGTATTGCTGACTGAAGGTTGTCGTGGTGAGGGTGCAATCCTTCGTAATAAAGACGGCGAACCGTTCATGGAACGTTATGCACCGACTTTAAAAGACTTGGCTCCACGTGACTTCGTTTCACGTTCTATGGACCAAGAAATTAAAGAAGGTCGTGGTTGTGGTCCAAAAGGTGATTATATCTTACTTGATATGACTCACTTGGGCGCTGAAACAATCATGAAGCGTTTACCATCTGTATTTGAGATTGGTAAAAAATTCGCGAACGTTGATATTACAAAAGAAGCAATTCCTGTAGTACCAACAATCCATTATCAAATGGGTGGTATTCCTACGAATATGCATGGTCAGGTATGTTTGCCTGAAGTGGGTACAGATAACTACACTAAACCTGTAAAAGGTTTCTATGCAATTGGTGAATGTTCTTGTGTATCTGTACATGGTGCAAACCGTTTAGGTACTAACTCACTTCTTGACTTGGTTGTATTTGGTAAAGCTGCTGGTGAGCACATTATCGATTACGTAACTAAGCATCATGGTGATGAATATGCACCACTTCCAACAGACGTATTAGGGCAAACACTAGCTCGTGTACGTAAGTTGGATGACTCAACTGCTGGTGAGAATGCTCAAGAAGTTGCTGATGCAATTCGTGATATCGTTCAAGATCACGCTGGTGTATTCCGTACCCAAGCTTTGCTTGATAAAGGTGTAAAAGAGATTCTTGCTCTTGAGCCACGTGTGCGTAATATCCACTTGAAAGATAAATCTAGAGTATTTAATACTGCGCGTGTTGAAGCACTTGAAGTTGAAAACTTGTATGAAGTTGCAAAAGCAACTCTGATTTCAGCTGCTGCACGTAAAGAGTGTCGTGGTGCGCATACTGTAGTTGATTATGAATTACCAGCTGATCACCCAACTTATTCATACGGTCGCCGTGATGATGAGTGGATGAAACATACGTTATGGTATTCATCAGATAACCGTTTGGAATATAAGCCAGTGCGCTTCAAACCGTTGACTGTTGATGCAATTCCGCCAGCACCACGTACATTCTAATCGGGAGTATAAAGATGAGTAGAGGTACTCGTACATTCGAAATCTACCGCTATGATCCTGATAAGGATAAAGCGCCGTACATGCAAACTTTTAAGCTTGAATTGACTGATAAGCACCGTATGTTGCTTGATGCATTGCTTGCATTGAAAGTTCAAGACGAAACGTTAACATTCCGTCGTTCTTGCCGTGAAGGTATTTGTGGTTCGGATGGTGTGAATATCAATGGTAAAAATGGTTTGGCTTGTTTAGAAAACCTGAATGATTTACCAGAGAAAATCGTAATTCGTCCATTACCAGGTTTGCCGGTAGTTAAAGATTTGGTTGTTGATATGAACCAATTCTATGATCAGTATGACAAGATTCAGCCATTCTTGATTAATAACCAACCAGCTCCACCTAAAGAGCGTTTACAATCTCCAGAAGAGCGTGAACACTTAAACGGTTTGTATGAATGTATTCTTTGTGCATGTTGTTCAACTTCATGTCCATCATTCTGGTGGAACCCTGACAAGTTCTTGGGTCCTTCAGCATTGTTGAATGCATACCGTTTTATTATTGATTCTCGTGATACTGCTACTGCAGACCGTTTGTCTCGTCTTGACGATCCATTCAGTTTGTTCCGTTGTAAAGGTATTATGAACTGTGTGTCAGTATGTCCTAAAGGTCTAAATCCTACAAAAGCAATCGGTCACATCCGTAATATGCTATTAGATCAAGCGGGTTAATTCTGCACAAATAGAGAGCGCACATCCTTGATGTGCGTTTTTTTTTAACTTTATAATGTAAACTTTAGACTTTGGTTGAAAAAGATGAGGTTTTTATATATTGCACCATATATTAAAAGATAAAATCGCATATGTATTTCGCCAATTTATAGGTGGTATGTGTCAAAAAAATCAATCGTTCGTTAAGAACATGATACGATTTGCCACAAAGTTATAGGTAAAAAAAGCGTATACTAGTGGAATTAATTTAAATAGCACGATCTTAGATCTGTGCTTAATTTTTATGGTTAAAGTCATTTTAGAAAAGTTAATTTTAAAGTTAATTTTTCTAAAAAGATTTGCAAAAAATTGCTCGGTTTTAATCGAGTATAAGGTGAGTGATGATGCCATTGAGGGTGTTGTGATTCATTAATTACCTATGGAGTTCCTCTCTAGGTAGTATGACGCCCCATGGTCGTAAAGACCTGTTGGGTAAGTAATGCCTTTTTTACCAATTCGGCATTATGCATCATGGGTGTGCTTAAAAGGCAGCCTGTAATATTTTTTGCAATAGGAAATGGGTCCACAAATGCAAGAAGTTGCTGACGCATTGCGTCTTGACACTGAACTTTCCGCTGATAGTGCAGCGTATATTGAAGAACTTTACGAGCAGTACCTGTCTTCCCCAACCTCTGTAGCTGAGGACTGGCGCCAATATTTCGATAAATATCCAAAGGGTGACCAACCACACGGCGCTGTGCGTGAGCAATTCCTATTACTAGGACGTAATGCTAATCGTGTTCAACCTGTTGTACAAAGTACGGTAAGTACTGAGCATGAACGTCGTCAAATTGGCGTTTTACAACTTATTGCTGCTTATCGTAATCGCGGACATCAAAAAGCTAAATTAGATCCATTAGGTCTTGCTAAGCGTGAAGATATTCCTGATTTAGAACTTTCAGCACATGGTTTAACCAAATCAGATTTAGACACAGTATTCAACACAGGCAATCTTGAGATTGGCAAAAGCGAAGCAACGCTTGGTGAAATGATTGAAGCAATGGAAGCAATCTATTGTGGTTCAATCGGTGTTGAATATATGCATATCGTGGACACAAAAGAAAAGCGTTGGATTCAGCAACGTCTTGAAAGTGTTCGTGGTCAGCTTAATTTTACAAATGATCAAAAGAAAGGGTTCTTGGAGCGTTTAACCGCTGCAGAAGGGCTTGAAAAATACCTAGGTAATAAATACGTTGGTGCTAAACGCTTTGGTGTGGAAGGTGGTGAATCTTTTATTCCTATGGTGAATGAAATCATTCAACGTGCTGGTACTGTTGGTTGTAAAGAAGTTGTTATTGGTATGCCACACCGTGGCCGTTTAAACCTTCTTGTTAATATTATGGGTAAAAACCCTGCAGACTTGTTTGGCGAGTTTGAAGGTAAAGCTATTCATAAGAAAGGTTCTGGTGACGTTAAATACCATCAAGGTTTCTCAAGTAATGTAATGACTCCTGGTGGCGAAGTTCACTTGGCATTAGCATTTAACCCATCTCACTTGGAAATCGTTGGTCCTGTAGTTGAAGGTTCTGTGCGTGCACGTCAAGTGCGTCGTAGAGATATCGGCGGTGATGATGTATTACCAGTAATTGTTCATGGTGATGCTGCATTTGCAGGTCAAGGTGTGAACATGGAAACCTTCCAGATGTCACAAACTCGTGGCTATACGGTTGGTGGTACTGTACACATTATCGTGAACAACCAAGTTGGTTTTACAACTTCTGATCCACGTGATGCACGTTCTACTGAATATTGTACTGACGTTGCAAAAATGATTCAGACGCCAATCTTCCATGTGAATGGCGATGATCCTGAAGCAGTAATCTTTGCTACTCAATTAGCACATGATTTCCGTCACGAATTCCGTAAAGATGTTGTGCTTGATTTGTTCTGTTACCGTCGTCGTGGTCATAACGAAGCAGATGAGCCATCTGGTACACAACCATTGATGTACCAAGTGATTGCTAAAAAAGCAACAACTCGTACACTCTATGCAGATCAGCTTGTTCAAAACAAAGTAATTGATCGTGCTGAAGCAGACCAAATGGTTGAAGATTACCGTGCAGATTTAGAAGCCGGAAACCATGTTGCAAACGCTTTAGTACTTGAACCAAATACAAAAATGTTTGTTGATTGGACGCCTTATTTAGGCCATGACTATACAGATGATTGGGATACTTCATTTGACTTAAATCGCTTAAAAGAATTAGGCGAGGGCATGAGCAAACTTCCGGAAGGATTTGTTATGCAGCGTCAAGTGCAAAAAGTTATTGAAGATCGTGTGAAAATGCAAACTGGTGAAACTGCATTGAACTGGGGTGCTGCTGAAACTTTAGCTTACGCAACCTTGATTGATGAAGATTACCTTGTTCGTATTACTGGTGAAGACGTTGGGCGTGGTACATTCTCACACCGTCATGCAAAATTGCATAACCAAGTAGATGGATCAACGTATATTCCACTTTGCAATGTCAAAGAAAACCAGTCTCGTTTTGCAATTTATGATTCTTTATTATCTGAAGAAGCTGTTCTTGCATTTGAATATGGTTATGCAACTACAATTCCTAAGAGCTTAATCATTTGGGAAGCGCAATTTGGCGACTTCGTAAACTGTGCTCAGGTTGTAATTGACCAGTTTATTGCTTCTGGCGAGACTAAGTGGGAACGAGTTTGTGGTTTAACAATGTTGTTACCACACGGTTTCGAAGGTCAAGGTCCAGAGCACTCATCAGCTCGTTTAGAACGTTTCTTACAGTTATGTGCTGAAGATAACATGCAAGTGATCACTCCAACGACACCTGCACAGATTTTCCATGCATTACGTCGTCAAGCTGTACGCCCAATTCGTAAGCCGTTGATTGTAATGTCACCGAAATCTTTACTTCGTCATAAACTTGCGACTTCTACTTTAGAAGAGCTTGCAAATGGTTCATTCCAGACTGTAATTGATGAAGTTGATCAAATTAACAAGTCTGATGTAACTCGTCTTGTACTTTGTGGTGGTAAAGTTTATTACGACTTACTTGAAAAACGTCGTGAACAAAACTTAACTAACGTTGCAATCGTACGTATTGAACAGTTATATCCATATCCAGAACAACGTCTTGCGGAAATCTTGGCTGCATATCCAAACGTGAAAGAACTTGTTTGGACCCAAGAAGAGCCGAAGAACCAAGGCGCTTGGTTATTTATCGCACCGCGTTTATACGACGATATTTTAAAATCTGGCAAACAAATCCGTATCAGTTTTGCAGGTCGTGAAGCTTCTGCTGCACCAGCTTGTGGCTCACCGTACTTGCATGCAAAACAACAAGCTCAGCTAATTAATGATGCATTGGCACTCGAAGCTGAACAATCAGGAGATTCTCAATAATGGCAACCGAAATTAAAGCACCGGTATTCCCAGAGTCAGTTGCAGATGGAACCATCGCAACTTGGCACAAAAAGGTGGGTGAACCTGTATCACGTGATGAAGTGATCTGTGATATTGAAACCGACAAAGTTGTTTTAGAAGTGGTTGCTCCTGCAGATGGTAGCTTAGTTGCAATCATTAAAGGTGAAGGCGATACAGTTCTTTCTGACGAAGTAATTGCTCAGTTTGAAGCTGGTGCTGGTGCTGCAGCTGCTCCTGCAGTAGAGCAAGCAGTTGCTCAAACTCAAGCTGGTGCAGCTCCTGTTGTTGAGCGCACTGAAGCTGTATCTGGTCAAGCTCCTGCAGTTCGTAAAGCTTTGTCTGAAACTGGTATTGCTGCTGCTGACGTACAAGGTACTGGTCGTGGTGGTCGTATCACTAAAGAAGATGTGACAAACCATCAAGCTAAACCAGCTGCTAACGTTACTCCGTTAAGCGTAGCTGTTGGTGAGCGTATCGAAAAACGCGTTCCAATGACTCGTTTACGTAAGCGTGTAGCTGAGCGCCTTCTTTCTGCAACTCAAGAAACTGCAATGTTAACTACATTTAACGAAGTTAACATGAAGCCAATCATGGAATTGCGTAAGCAATATAAAGATGCGTTTGAAAAGCGCCATGGTGCTCGTTTAGGCTTCATGTCATTCTTTGTTAAAGCTGTAACTGAAGCACTTAAGCGCTATCCTGCGGTAAATGCTTCAATTGATGGCGATGATATTGTTTATCATGGTTACTATGACATCGGTGTTGCAGTATCTTCTGACCGTGGTCTTGTTGTTCCAGTATTACGTGATACTGATCGTATGAGCTATGCAGAAGTTGAAGCAGGTATTGGTGCTTATGCTGCTAAAGCGCGCGATGGTAAATTATCTATCGAAGAAATGACTGGTGGTACTTTCACTATCACTAACGGTGGTACTTTCGGTTCATTACTTTCAACTCCAATTTTGAATCAGCCGCAAACTGGTATCTTGGGTATGCACAAAATCCAAGAGCGTCCTATGGCAGTAAATGGTCAAGTTGAAATCTTGCCAATGATGTATTTAGCGCTTTCTTATGACCACCGTATGATCGATGGTAAAGAAGCAGTAGGTTTCTTGGTAGCAATCAAAGAATTGTTAGAAGAACCAGCTAAACTCATCCTTGATCTTTAATTTCTTCGAATAATATTACCGAGATAGAGTGATCCTCTATCTCGGACCATGGAGATAAACAATGTCTCAACAATTTGATCTTGTTGTTATTGGCGGTGGTCCTGGTGGTTATGAAGCTGCAATTCGTGCTGCTCAACTAGGTTTTAAAGTCGCTTGTATCGAAAAACGTATTCACAACGGTAAGCCATCTTTAGGTGGTACATGCTTAAACGTAGGTTGTATTCCTTCTAAAGCATTACTTGACTCTTCACATCGTTATGAAGATACAGTGCATCATTTAGCTGATCACGGTATTACTACAGGTGAAGTGAATTTTGATCTTGCTAAGCTTCTTGCTCGTAAAGACAAAATTGTTGACCAATTAACTGGTGGTATCGATCAATTGCTTAAAGGCAACGGTATTGAGTGGTTAAAAGGTACTGGTAAATTACTTGCTGGTAAAAAAGTTGAGTTTATTTCACACGAAGGTGAGACTCAAGTTTTAGAACCTAAATATGTGATTCTTGCGTCTGGTTCTGTACCTGTAAATATTCCAGTAGCTCCTGTAGATCAAGATATTATTGTTGATTCAACTGGCGCATTAAATTTCCCAGAAGTACCTAAACGTTTAGGTGTTATTGGTGCTGGTGTAATCGGTTTAGAGCTTGGTTCTGTTTGGCGTCGTCTTGGTTCTGAAGTTGTTGTATTTGAAGCAATGGATGCATTTTTACCAATGGCTGATAAAGCTTTGGCAAAAGACTACCAAAAACTTTTAACTAAGCAAGGTCTTGATATTCGTATTAGCGCTAAAGTTGCTGGTACTGAAGTTAATGGTCGTGAAGTGACTGTTAAATACATTCAAGGTGGCGAAGAAAAAACTCAAACTTTTGACAAATTAATCGTTTGTGTAGGCCGTAAAGCTTATGCAGAAGGTTTATTGGCAGATGATTCAGGCATTAAATTGACTGAACGTGGTTTAGTTGAAGTAAACGATTACTGTGCAACTTCTGTAGAAGGTGTATATGCAATTGGTGACTTGGTTCGTGGTCCAATGCTTGCTCATAAAGCAATGGAAGAAGGTGTAATGGCTGTTGAGCGTATCCACGGTCATGCAGCTCAAGTGAACTATGACACAATCATTTCTGTTATCTATACACATCCGGAAGCGGCATGGGTTGGTTTAACTGAAGAACAAGCTAAAGAAAAAGGTCATGAAGTTAAAACTGGTCAATTCGGTTTTGCTGTAAATGGTCGTGCTTTAGCTGCGGGTGAAGGTGCAGGTTTCGTTAAGTTTGTTGCTGATGCAAAAACTGACCGTTTATTAGGTATGCATGTCATTGGACCTGCTGCATCTGATATCGTACATCAAGGTATGATCGCACTTGAATTTGTATCTTCTGTTGAAGACCTTCAGTTAATGACATTTGGTCATCCAACATTCTCTGAAGTTGTTCATGAAGCTGCACTTGCTGTAGATGGTCGTGCAATTCACGCGATTCAACGTAAGCGTAAATAAAATAAAGAGCGGTTCTCCGCTCTTTTTCACATTTGATGGTGTGATTAAAAAAACATCAAGGTGATAGAGGTAGACAGCAATTTGCATATACAACATGAGAATGTTGCGCAAATTGAAGACAACAAACAAAGTTAAGTAGGTAACTAAATGAACTTACATGAGTATCAAGCTAAAGCGTTATTGAAAGAATATGGTATGCCGGTACAAGAAGGTATCTTGGCAACCAATGCAGACGAAGCAGTTGCTGCATTCGAACAGCTTGGTGGTAAATTCGCGGTAATGAAAGCGCAAGTTCATGCTGGTGGTCGCGGTAAGGCTGGTGGCGTTAAAGTTGCAAAATCTAAAGAAGATGTTATCGAATTTGCAAACAACATTATTGGTACTCGTCTTGTAACGTATCAAACTGATGCAAATGGTCAACCTGTAAACAGCATTATTGTTGCTGAAGACGTATACCCAGTTGAGCGCGAGCTTTACTTGGGCGCGGTTGTAGACCGTTCTAGCCGTCGTATTACTTTCATGGCTTCTACAGAAGGTGGTGTAGAAATCGAGAAAGTTGCAGAAGAAACTCCAGAAAAAATTATCAAAGTTGAAGTTGATCCATTAGTTGGCTTACAACCATTCCAAGCGCGTGAAGTTGCGTTTGCATTAGGTTTGAAAGACAAGCAAATCAGCCAGTTTGTTAAAATTATGGCTGCTGCTTACCAAGCATTTGTTGAAAATGACTTTGCCCTATTCGAAATTAACCCACTTTCAGTTCGTGAAAATGGCGATATTTTATGTGTAGATGCAAAAGTTGGTATCGACTCTAACGCGCTTTACCGTTTACCTAAAGTTGCTGCTTTACGTGACAAGTCTCAAGAGAATGAGCGTGAATTAAAAGCATCTGAATTTGATCTTAACTATGTTGCTTTAGAAGGTAACATTGGTTGTATGGTTAACGGTGCTGGTCTTGCAATGGCAACTATGGACATCATTAAACTTTATGGTGGTCAGCCTGCAAACTTCCTTGACGTTGGTGGCGGCGCGACTAAAGAACGTGTAATCGAAGCGTTCAAAATCATCCTTGCTGATACATCTGTACAAGGTGTTTTAATTAACATCTTTGGTGGTATCGTACGTTGTGACATGATTGCTGAAGCGATTATTGCAGCGGTTCAAGAAGTAAACGTAACTGTTCCAGTTGTTGTTCGTTTAGAAGGTAACAACGCTGAATTAGGTGCTAAATTACTTGATGAATCTGGTTTGAAATTAATTTCTGCGAACGGCTTGTCTGATGCCGCAGAAAAAGTTGTAGCTGCAGTTAAAGCGTAAGGGGAGTATCAATCATGAGCGTATTAATTAATAAAGACACTAAAGTATTGGTACAAGGTTTTACTGGTAAAAACGGTACATTCCACTCTGCACAAGCTTTAGACTACGGTACAAAAGTTGTTGGTGGTGTTACTCCAGGTAAAGGTGGTACAACTCACCTTGACTTGCCAGTATTCAATACAATGAAAGAAGCTGTACGTGAAACAAATGCAGATGCATCTGTAATCTATGTACCAGCTCCATTCGTTTTAGACTCTATCGTTGAAGCGGTTGATTCAGGTGTTGGTCTAATCGTTGTGATCACTGAAGGTGTTCCAACAATTGACATGCTTAAAGCAAAACGCTACTTAGAAACTAACGGTAACGGTACTCGTTTAGTTGGTCCTAACTGCCCAGGCGTGATCACTCCGGGTGAATGTAAGATTGGTATTATGCCTGGTCACATTCATCAACCCGGTCGTATTGGTATCATCTCACGTTCAGGTACATTGACTTATGAAGCTGTTGCTCAAACAACTAAGCTTGGTTTAGGTCAATCTACTTGTATCGGTATTGGTGGTGACCCAATCCCAGGTATGAACCAAATCGAAGCTCTTCAATTGTTCCAAGATGATCCAGATACTGATGCAATCATCATGATCGGTGAGATCGGTGGTACAGCGGAAGAAGAAGCTGCTGAATTCATCAAATCTAACGTGACTAAGCCTGTAGTAGGTTACATTGCTGGTGTAACTGCACCTAAAGGTAAGCGTATGGGTCACGCTGGTGCGATCATTTCTGGTGGTCAAGGTACTGCTGAAGAGAAATTCGCTGCGTTTGAACGTGCGGGAATGGCTTACACTCGTAGCCCTGCTGAACTTGGTTCAACAATGTTGCAAGTTTTAAAAGAGAAAGGTTTAGCTTAATCGCTTTATTCTGAATCTTAAAAAGCACCGCATTTGAAAATGATGCGGTGTTTTTTTATCTATTGAATTAAAAATAAAGAATCAAGAAGATAATATCTCTAAAGAAGACAAAATATTTAAGCAAAAAAATACGCAATGATTGGGGTGATCATTGCGTAGAACAACGAATCTGTAAAAACAGTTTCGGTTTAAGGAGAAATGTCGTGAGGTTCATACGAAATAACCTACATAGTGAATAATAGAGATAGTTAAGAAATTCTTCATCGCTATTAGCGTTAATAAGTGTTACTTCACGTTAATAGGGTAAAAGCATGTGAATGACAGTGGATACATTAGTAATTCTAAAAAAGTGAGCCTTATAAGCCAAAAAAAGCCCCGAAGGGCTTTAAGTTTTTAAGAGAATTAGAATTTAAATAAACCTAAACCGTCTTTAACTTCATCTAAGGTTTGTTGAGTAATAAGACGACATTTATCTGTACCTTGGCGTAAAACATCCATAATGTAGTCAGGATCTTTAGCAAGTTCTTCACGACGTTCGCGGATAGGGCTGATCAATTCTTTCAAAACAGCTTCAAGGCGTTTTTTAACAGTTCCATCGCCTAGACCACCGCGACGATAATGCGCTTTTAATTCTTCAACTTCTTCTTTATTTGGATCAAATGCATCTAAATAAGTAAATACAATGTTTCCTTCAACCTGACCTGGATCTTCAATACGAAGATGATTTGGATCGGTATACATTGCGTTTACAGCTTTTTTAATGTCTTTATCAGAAGCATTTAAAACAATGGTATTACCTAATGATTTAGACATTTTTGCCTTACCATCAAAACCAGGTAAACGTGCCATATTTGAAAGTAAAGCTTTACATTCTGGTAAAAGATCTTGGCCAATTTGACGGTTTATCCGACGTACAATTTCATTGGTTTGTTCAATCATTGGAATCTGATCTTCACCCACTGGAACAACAGTTGCTTTAAAAGCAGTAATGTCAGCAGCTTGTGCAACAGGGTAGCAGAGGAAACCAGCAGGAATGTCACGCTCGAAACCGCGCATTTGAATTTCAGACTTAATGGTCGGGTTACGTTCTAAGCGTGCAACCGTCACGAAGTTAAGATAGAGCATGGTGAGCTCATTAAGTGCTGGCAAGCATGATTGTACGCAAATCGTGGTTTTTGTTGGATCAATGCCTACAGCTAAATAATCTAGAGCAACTTCCAAAATATTGCGACGGACTTTATCTGGATTATCTGCATTGTCTGTTAATGCTTGTGCATCTGCTAATAAGAGATGTTGATGATGGCTATCCTGTAAACCTACACGAGAACGCAAAGAACCGACAAAATGCCCGAGATGAAGTTGTCCGGTTGGGCGGTCGCCTGTCAAAATAATTGGACGCTGATCAACATTACTCATTATTTATTCCACTGTCTTATTGGCTTAATCAGGGGTAGTAAGCCCTGCAATATAAAAGATTGGCATTATTGTACGGGAAATAAAAAAATTTCGTCAGCGATTGGATAAACTTTTCTTAAAATAATATTGTGAATTTATTCAGTAAAATTACAGAAATTAAAAAAAATCATCTTACAATAGTCTCAATAAATACAAACTTGGATAAGAAATGGCAAGTGGCTTACTTTTACTATTAGATGATATTGCAACGATTTTAGATGATGTTGCTTTAATGAGTAAAATGGCAGCAAAGAAAACTGCCGGAGTTTTAGGTGATGATTTAGCCTTGAATGCTCAGCAAGTTACAGGTGTCCGCTCAGACCGAGAGTTACCTATCGTTTGGAAGGTAGCGAAGGGTTCATTTGTTAACAAACTCATTTTAGTACCTTTAGCACTATTAATTAGTGTGATTGCGCCTTGGCTCATTAACCCTTTGTTAATGCTAGGTGGTTTGTTTTTATGTTATGAAGGTGTGGAAAAAGTTATTCATACTTTTATGCATAAAAAGTCCTCAACTCCTGAGGAGGCCAAAGCAGAGCTTGAAAACGAAGAATTAGACTTAGCAACATTTGAAAAAGATAAAATTAAAGGTGCTGTTCGGACAGACTTTATTTTATCTGCAGAAATTGTCGTAATTACCCTCGGTACAGTTGCTACAGCTACTTTAATGACTAAGGTAAGCGTCCTAAGTGTTATTGCAATTGTGATGACGATTGGTGTTTATGGCTTGGTTGCCATGATTGTTAAGATTGATGATCTGGGATTATATTTAACAAATCAAACGGCTTCTTTTAAGCAGACTTTAGGCCGTGGCTTGCTTGCATTTGCACCTATTTTGATGAAATTACTTTCGATCGTGGGCACTATTGCGATGTTTTTGGTAGGGGGAGGGATCATTAACCATACCATTCCATTACTTCATCATCTGACTGAAAGTACAGTGGATCATGTAGAAACTATACCAGCGGTAGGAAATATCATTGGTGCTTTAACACCAACATTGATTAACTTTGGAATAGGATTGGTTGCTGGTGCAATTGTTCTATTAATCGTAAGCTTAATACAAAAAATGTGGCCTAAAAAAGCATCGGGTTCATGATGCCATTCTAAAAAGAAGAGGGAAATTATGCGCTGGAAAGGTCGTCGAATTAGTACCAATGTTGAAGATCGCCGAGGTGGTGGCGGTGCTAGAGCAGGTGGTATCAGTATTATTGGTTTGGTTGTTGCATTTGTTGCGTGGAAGTTTTTTGGGGTTGATCCACAACAAGCTTATCAGGCAACTCAGCAGGTCACTGCATCACAGCAGTCAAATGCAACTGCACCGGAAAGTTTAACAGCCGAGCAAAAAGAAGCCTCTGATTTTGTTGGAACTGTTTTGGCTGATACAGAGGATACGTGGACTCCTATATTTAAACAGTTAGGTAAAACCTATACGCCGCCAAGATTAGTGTTGTTTAGTGGAATGATTCAGTCTGGGTGTGGTACTGCTCAATCTGCCATGGGACCATTTTATTGTCCGGCGGACCAGAAGGTTTATATCGATACAGAATTCTTTAAAGATATGCGTCAGCAAATGGGAATTTCTGGTGAGCAAAATCAAAGTGAACTATCTAGGCAAGATCAAGCTGGGGATTTTGCCCAAGCGTATGTTGTCGCACATGAGGTAGGACACCATGTTCAAACCTTGCTTGGTATTTCTTCACAAGTACAACAAGCCCGTGCGCAAGCAAGCCAAACAGAAGGTAACCAATTATCTGTTCGTCAAGAATTACAAGCTGACTGTTTAGCGGGAATTTGGGCGAGTCATAATCAACAGCGAACTCAATTTTTAGAGCAAGGCGATATTGAAGAAGCGATGGATGCTGCTCAAAAAATTGGAGATGATTATTTACAGAAGCGCTCTACTGGTCAGGTTGTTCCAGATAGCTTTACTCATGGTAGTAGTGAACAGCGAATGCGCTGGTTTCAGGTTGGTTTAAAAACTGGTGATATTAACCAATGCGATACTTTTAATAATCCAGTTTAATCTTTTATAGGATGAGTCTTTTTAAACATATTTAAGAAGCTCATCCATTTTTCTTTAGCTTATAACTATAAATAATGTTAAGAAATTTAACAGAGTGATAGATTGTTCATTCAATTCGTTAAACTTGTGTCCTAATTTCTGTTTTTATGATTATGGCATTCTTCATGCCAGTTTTTTTATTAAGTTTGGTCGATCTAACAAAGTTTCTCTTATTTGGTCGTTGACCCAGAAGAAGGGTATTCATGGGTAATTTTTTTCTACTACAAGCATTCACAGTGGTTTTTGCGCTATCAATAGCAACCACAATCTTTAATAAGCGCATTTTAGGCTTTCCACAGGCTATTGGTGTACCGCTGGTCTCAGCAATTTTTGTCTTTATTCTGCAATGGGGGGCTAGTCTGTTAAATGGTAACGAATTTATTACCATCAATATCCACCATATTGAGGAAGTAGTACGCCAGATCGATTTTTATGATTTTTTAATTAATGGGGTCATCTGTTTTATTCTAACTTCTTCAGCACTTAAATTTAAAATTTCTGATTTAAGAAGTTACTGGAAGCAAATTAGTATTTTGGCCACCATTGCATTAGTCATTTGCGCCGTTTTATTTGGTGGATTGCTCTACGGGTTCCAACTACTGGTTGGATATCATGTGCCAATTTTGGTGCTTTTACTTTTAGGTGCAGCTTTAGGAGCAACAGACCCAATTGGTATTAAAGGTGTGCTTAGTTCGATACGTGCACCACATCATTTGATTGTTAAGCTAGAAGGTGAGTCACTATTTAATGATGCGATGTGTATTGCATTATTTATGACTTTACTCAACGTTTTACAGGGTGAACATTTCTCGTTAGTGGCAACATTAGAGGCTTTACTCTATGAAATTGTTGTCGCTGTCGGGATTGGTTGGGCATTTGGGGTAGGGGTGTTACGTCTATTACGTGGTAAACACGAAATGGAGTCCCTAATTTTAACAACAGCTTTGCTCGCGAGTGGAGCATATTTGGTTGCTTTGTTTGCGCATGCATCAGCACCAATTGCTTGTGTAATCGGTGGTTTAATTGTTGGAAACAAATGGAAAGAAATACGAGAAGAGCGCGAGATTCAAGAAGTTAATCATTTTTGGCATACCGTAGAAGGAATCATCAACTCATTCCTGTTTACTTTAATTGGCTTAGAGTTATTTATTCTTGATTTAAACTTCAGCCTAATTTTAGGCGGTATTGTTGCGTTCTTTATTTTACATATCTCTCGTTTTGCGGCCAACTTTATGGCTTTTGCCTTTTTCCCGAACATGCGAAAAATGAAAAGTTATAATGGTAGTTTAACCATTTTATCTTGGGGTGGGGTACGAGGGGGGATTTCACTTGCATTGATTTTGGCAGTTGCCAATATTCCCGCATTAAGTCCATATAGCAGTATCTTGATTGGCTATACTTTTATTAGTGTATTGCTATCGGGCATTGTGTGCGGTCTGGGTTTGCCAGCTGTGATGAATGCTTTTTATTACAATCCCAATGAAGAAACCGAAGGCTTAAAAGGTCTATATCAAAGATTGTGTCATAAGATGAATCGGAGAGGCTTTCAATATATTGTTGGAGAGGATGCGCTGGGTAGAGAAACAATTACCGTTTTTAATCCAGATATTCTGGTAGACCAAAAAACTGAAGATGGAATTGCAACAATGCATGACCCGAATAAGTTACAAGAAGTAAAACGATTTGAGAGTCCTGATAATTTCTAAATATTTGCAGTTTTAAATTTTATAAGATATTTAAAAATTAGGTTTTAGTGTAATAGTAAAATATTACCTAAAGCCTTTTTTTTCTATATGTATCATTAATAATATATTTTATTTTATTAAGATATTATTAATTGTTATATGAATATTTTAATTAAATGATATTTCAACAAATGGTAAATAATAAAATAAGAAATTTGTTTTATATATAAAACATTTAAGGTGGTTTTTCCTTAAATTAACACAAGATAAACTTAAAAAAGACTTATATATAATTTGTATTAATTAAAATTTTTTCTGTAGGTACTTTAGTATTTGTTTTTTTTATTTTAAAGTGGTTAATGTAAAAATGATCACATTACTTAATGTTTTTAAGTTGTAGGTCAAAAACTTGAAAACATTAAGTAAAAAGAATTATACATAAAATCATTTAAATCAATAATATAAAAGGAATACAGATATGCCTGAAATACAAATAATTGCCAAGGATAGTCACGACACCTTGTCAACCATCAAGGGAACTTCTGCTTCGCTTACAGAAGCATCGGTCGTATTGGTAAAAGTGGCTGCCAGTGATGTATTGGTAGTGAATAGAGAGGGAACCAATGCAGTCATTCGCCTGAAAAATGGTGAGACTATTGTTATTGAAGGCTTTTTTAGTGGAACAGCTGAGCCTAAAGATAACAGCCTTGTTTTTCAAGACGAAAATGGACAGCTAATCTGGGCAAAATTCAAAGATGCTGAAAATGATGCAGACGCGGATGCGGATGCCGATGCGGATGCCGACAGTGATGTTGACCCACAAGCACTCGTAGCCGAAGATTTACCAGCGGCTTTACCTGCAGAGGCACCACAAGAGTTGGTGTCTGATGTTATTTATCAGCCTATTTCTTCAATTGAACCATTGCTTTACCACGATGCGGGCATAAACCCATGGTTATGGGCTATCCCATTAGTTGCGGGTGGTATCATTGCAGCAGCATCAAACAGTGATAGCGATGATGACGACTCTTCAACACCTACCGACACAACACCACCAAATACAGATGGGGTAACTTTTTCGGTTAATCCAGTTACATCTGATAATGTAATCAACTCATCAGAAGCAGCTGGTAACGTTACGATTACTGGTATTCTTAAAAATATTCCAACAGATGCGGCGAATACAGCCGTTACAGTTGTTATTAATGGGGTGACTTATACCGCAACTGTAGACAAGGTTGCAGGTACATGGACAGTAAGTGTGCCGGGCAGTGGCTTAACGACAGATGCAGATAAAACGATTGATGCGAAAGTAACGTTTACAGATGCAGCAGGTAATAGCAGCACTGTTAACGACACACAAACATATACAGTTGATACTACCGCACCAGCAGCACCAGTGATTGACCCGGTTAACGGGACAGATCCAATTACAGGTACAGCAGAACCTGGTTCAACAGTGACAGTAACTTATCCTGATGGCAGTACAGCAAGTGTTGTAGCAGGACCGGATGGTAACTGGACTGTGCCAAATCCAGGTCTTAATGATGGCGATGAAGTTGAAGCGATTGCTACAGATCCGGCAGGCAACCCGTCATTGCCGGGCACAGCTATTGTTGATGCAGTTGGTCCAAATACGGATGGTGTTGACTTTGCAGTTGACTCTGTCACAGCGGACAACTTGATTAATGCGTCAGAAGCAGCTGGTAACGTTACGATTACAGGTGTTCTCAAAAACGTTCCGGCGGATGCGGCTACTACAGCCGTTACAGTTGTTATTAATGGGGTGACCTATACCGCAACTGTAGACAAGGTTGCAGGTACATGGACAGTAAGTGTGCCGGGCAGTGGCTTAACGGCAGATGCAGATAAAACAATTGATGCGAAAGTAACGTTTACAGATGCAGCAGGTAATAGCAGCACTGTTAACGACACACAAACATATACAGTTGATACTACCGCACCAGCAGCACCAGTGATTGACCCGGTTAACGGGACAGATCCAATTACAGGTACAGCAGAACCTGGTTCAACAGTGACAGTAACTTATCCTGATGGCAGTACAGCAAGTGTTGTAGCAGGACCGGATGGTAACTGGACTGTGCCAAATCCAGGTCTTAATGATGGCGATGAAGTTGAAGCGATTGCTACAGATCCGGCAGGCAACCCATCATTACCCGGAACAGCTATTGTTGATGCAGTTGGCCCAAATACGGATGGTGTTAACTTTGCAGTTGACTCTGTCACAGCGGACAACGTGATTAATGCGTCAGAAGCATCAGGTAATGTCACAATTACAGGTGTTCTCAAAAACGTTCCGGCGGATGCGGCTACTACAGCCGTTACAGTTGTTATTAATGGGGTAACTTATACTGCAACTGTAGACGGTGTAGCGGGTACATGGACAGTAAGTGTGCCGGGCAGTGGCTTAACGGCAGATGCAGATAAAACAATTGATGCGAAAGTAACGTTTACAGATGCAGCAGGTAATAGCAGCACTGTTAACGACACACAAACATATACAGTTGATACTACCGCACCAGCAGCACCAGTGATTGACCCGGTTAACGGGACAGATCCAATTACAGGTACAGCAGAACCTGGTTCAACAGTGACAGTAACTTATCCTGATGGCAGTACAGCAAGTGTTGTAGCAGGACCGGATGGTAACTGGACTGTGCCAAATCCAGGTCTTAATGATGGCGATGAAGTTGAAGCGATTGCTACAGATCCGGCAGGCAACCCATCATTACCCGGAACAGCTATTGTTGATGCAGTTGGCCCAAATACGGATGGTGTTAACTTTGCAGTTGACTCTGTCACAGCGGACAACGTGATTAATGCGTCAGAAGCATCAGGTAATGTCACAATTACAGGTGTTCTCAAAAACGTTCCGGCGGATGCGGCTACTACAGCCGTTACAGTTGTTATTAATGGGGTAACTTATACTGCAACTGTAGACGGTGTAGCGGGTACATGGACAGTAAGTGTGCCGGGCAGTGGCTTAACGGCAGATGCAGATAAAACAATTGATGCGAAAGTAACGTTTACAGATGCAGCAGGTAATAGCAGCACTGTTAACGACACACAAACATATACAGTTGATACTACTGCACCAGCAGCACCAGTGATTGACCCGGTTAACGGGACAGATCCAATTACAGGTACAGCAGAAGCGGGTTCAACCGTAACTGTGACCTATCCTGATGGCACGACTGCAACTGTAGTGGCAGGCACAGACGGAACATGGTCAGTACCAAACCCGGGTAACCTGGTGGATGGTGATACTGTTACAGCAACAGCGACTGACCCTGCAGGCAATACTTCATTGCCAGGCACCGGTACAGTCTCTGCCGACATCACGGCACCTGTGGTTGCGCTTGATGACGTGTTGACTAACGACAGCACACCAGCACTCACCGGTACAGTGAACGATCCGGCAGCAACAGTAGTGGTGAATGTGGATGGCGTTGACTATCCGGCGACTAACAATGGTGACGGCACCTGGACGCTTGCAGACAATACACTGCCTGCACTAACAGACGGTCCACACACCATTACCGTGACGGCAATTGACCCTGCAGGCAATGCAGGAACAGATACTGCAGTGGTGACGATTGATACCACCGCACCAAATGCACCGGTACTTGATCCAATCAATGCAACTGACCCGGTGAGCGGTACAGCAGAACCTGGTTCAACCGTGACTGTGACCTATCCTGATGGCAGCACTGCAACAGTGGTGGCAGGCACAGACGGCAGCTGGTCAGTACCAAACCCGGGTAACCTGGTAGATGGCGATACAGTGACTGCAACAGCGACTGACCCTGCAGGCAATACATCATTGCCGGGCACAGGTACAGTCTCTGCAGACATCACACCGCCGGTGGTTGCGCTGGATGATGTACTCACTAACGACAGCACACCAGCACTCACCGGTACAGTGAACGATCCGACAGCAACAGTAGTGGTGAATGTGGATGGCGTTGACTATCCGGCGACGAACAATGGTGACGGCACCTGGACGCTTGCAGACAATACACTGCCTGCGTTAACTGATGGTCCACACACCATTACCGTGACGGCAACTGACCCTGCAGGCAATGCAGGAACAGATACTGCAGTGGTAACCATTGATACCACAGCACCAAATGCACCGGTACTTGATCCAATCAATGCAACTGACCCGGTGAGCGGTACAGCAGAACCTGGTTCAACCGTGACTGTGACCTATCCTGATGGCAGCACTGCAACAGTGGTGGCAGGCACAGACGGCAGCTGGTCAGTACCAAACCCGGGTAACCTGGTAGATGGCGATACAGTGACTGCAACAGCGACTGACCCTGCAGGCAATACATCATTGCCGGGCACAGGTACAGTCTCTGCAGACATCACACCGCCGGTGGTTGCGCTGGATGATGTACTCACTAACGACAGCACACCAGCACTCACCGGTACAGTGAACGATCCGACAGCAACAGTAGTGGTGAATGTGGATGGCACTGACTATCCGGCGACGAACAATGGTGACGGCACCTGGACGCTTGCAGACAATACACTGCCTGCGTTAACTGATGGTCCACACACCATTACCGTGACTGCAACCGATGCAGCAGGCAATGCGGGTACCGATACGGCAGTGGTGACCATTGATACCACAGCACCAAATGCACCGGTACTTGATCCAATCAATGCAACTGACCCGGTGAGCGGTACAGCAGAACCTGGTTCAACCGTGACTGTCAGCTTCCCTGACGGTACCACTGCAACTGTAGTGGCAGGCACAGACGGAACATGGTCAGTACCAAACCCGGGTAACCTGGTGGATGGTGATACTGTTACAGCAACAGCGACTGACCCTGCAGGCAATACTTCATTGCCAGGCACCGGTACAGTCTCTGCCGACATCACAGCACCTGTGGTTGCGCTGGATGATGTACTCACCAACGACAGCACCCCAGCGCTTACCGGTACAGTCAATGATCCAACAGCAACTGTGGTGGTGAATGTGGATGGTGTTGACTACCCGGCGACGAACAATGGCGATGGTACCTGGACGCTTGCAGACAATAGCTTGCCTGCACTAACCGATGGTCCACACACCATTACCGTGACGGCAACTGACCCTGCAGGCAATGCAGGAACAGATACTGCAGTGGTGACGATTGATACCACCGCACCAAATGCACCGGTACTTGATCCAATCAATGCAACCGATCCAGTCAGCGGTACAGCAGAAGCGGGATCAACCGTAACTGTGACCTATCCTGATGGCAGCACTGCAACTGTAGTGGCAGGCACAGACGGAACATGGTCAGTACCAAACCCGGGTAACCTGGTGGATGGCGATACTGTTACAGCAACAGCGACTGACCCTGCAGGCAATACTTCATTGCCAGGCACAGGTACCGTCTCTGCCGACATCACGGCACCTGTGGTTGCGCTTGATGACGTGTTGACTAACGACAGCACACCAGCACTCACTGGTACAGTCAATGATCCAACAGCAACTGTGGTGGTGAATGTGGATGGCACTGACTATCCGGCAGTAAACAATGGCGATGGCACCTGGACACTTGCAGACAATAGCTTGCCTGCACTAACAGACGGTCCACACACCATTACCGTGACGGCAACTGACCCTGCAGGCAATGCAGGAACAGATACGGCAGTGGTGACGATTGATACCACCGCACCAAATGCACCGGTACTTGATCCAATCAATGCAACAGATCCAGTCAGCGGTACAGCAGAAGCGGGTTCAACCGTGACTGTGACCTATCCTGATGGCAGCACTGCAACTGTAGTGGCAGGCACAGACGGAACATGGTCAGTACCAAACCCGGGTAACCTGGTGGATGGTGATACTGTTACAGCAACAGCGACTGACCCAGCAGGCAATACTTCATTGCCAGGCACCGGTACAGTCTCTGCCGACATTACAGCACCTGTGGTTGCGCTTGATGATGTACTCACCAACGACAGCACACCTGCGCTTACCGGTACAGTCAATGATCCAACAGCAACTGTGGTGGTGAATGTGGATGGTGTTGACTACCCGGCGACGAACAATGGCGATGGCACCTGGACGCTTGCAGACAATAGCTTGCCTGCACTAACAGACGGTCCACACACCATTACCGTGACGGCAACTGACCCTGCAGGCAATGCAGGAACAGATACGGCAGTGGTGACGATTGATACCACCGCACCAAATGCACCGGTACTTGATCCAATCAATGCAACCGATCCAGTCAGCGGTACAGCAGAAGCGGGATCAACCGTAACTGTGACCTATCCTGATGGCACGACTGCAACTGTAGTGGCAGGCACAGACGGAACATGGTCAGTACCAAACCCGGGTAACCTGGTGGATGGTGATACTGTTACAGCAACAGCGACTGACCCTGCAGGCAATACTTCATTGCCAGGCACCGGTACAGTTTCTGCCGACATCACGGCACCTGTGGTTGCGCTTGATGACGTGTTGACTAACGACAGCACACCAGCACTCACTGGTACAGTCAATGATCCAACAGCAACTGTGGTGGTGAATGTGGATGGCACTGACTATCCGGCAGTAAACAATGGCGATGGCACCTGGACACTTGCAGACAATAGCTTGCCTGCACTGACTGATGGTCCACACACCATTACCGTGACGGCAACTGACCCTGCAGGCAATGCAGGAACAGATACGGCAGTGGTGACGATTGATACCACCGCACCAAATGCACCGGTACTTGATCCAATCAATGCAACCGATCCAGTCAGCGGTACAGCAGAAGCGGGATCAACCGTGACTGTGACCTATCCTGATGGCAGCACTGCAACTGTAGTGGCAGGCACAGACGGAACATGGTCAGTACCAAACCCGGGTAACCTGGTGGATGGTGATACTGTTACAGCAACAGCGACTGACCCTGCAGGCAATACTTCATTGCCAGGCACAGGTACCGTCTCTGCCGACATCACGGCACCTGTGGTTGCGCTTGATGACGTGTTGACTAACGACAGCACACCAGCACTCACTGGTACAGTCAATGATCCAACAGCAACTGTGGTGGTGAATGTGGATGGCACTGACTATCCGGCAGTAAACAATGGCGATGGCACCTGGACACTTGCAGACAATAGCTTGCCTGCACTAACAGACGGTCCACACACCATTACCGTGACGGCAACTGACCCTGCAGGCAATGCAGGAACAGATACGGCAGTGGTGACGATTGATACCACCGCACCAAATGCACCGGTACTTGATCCAATCAATGCAACAGATCCAGTCAGCGGTACAGCAGAAGCGGGATCAACCGTAACTGTGACCTATCCTGATGGCAGCACTGCAACTGTAGTGGCAGGCACAGACGGAACATGGTCAGTACCAAACCCGGGTAACCTGGTGGATGGCGATACTGTTACAGCAACAGCGACTGACCCTGCAGGCAATACTTCATTGCCAGCTACAGGTACCGTCTCTGCCGACATCACGGCACCTGTGGTTGCGCTTGATGACGTGTTGACTAACGACAGCACACCAGCACTCACTGGTACAGTCAATGATCCAACAGCAACTGTGGTGGTGAATGTGGATGGCACTGACTATCCGGCAGTAAACAATGGCGATGGCACCTGGACACTTGCAGACAATAGCTTGCCTGCACTAACAGACGGTCCACACACCATTACCGTGACGGCAACTGACCCTGCAGGCAATGCAGGAACAGATACGGCAGTGGTGACGATTGATACCACCGCACCAAATGCACCGGTACTTGATCCAATCAATGCAACAGATCCAGTCAGCGGTACAGCAGAAGCGGGTTCAACCGTGACTGTGACCTATCCTGATGGCAGCACTGCAACTGTAGTGGCAGGCACAGACGGAACATGGTCAGTACCAAACCCGGGTAACCTGGTGGATGGTGATACTGTTACAGCAACAGCGACTGACCCAGCAGGCAATACTTCATTGCCAGGCACCGGTACAGTCTCTGCCGACATTACAGCACCTGTGGTTGCGCTTGATGATGTACTCACCAACGACAGCACACCTGCGCTTACCGGTACAGTCAATGATCCAACAGCAACTGTGGTGGTGAATGTGGATGGTGTTGACTACCCGGCGACGAACAATGGCGATGGCACCTGGACGCTTGCAGACAATAGCTTGCCTGCACTAACAGACGGTCCACACACCATTACCGTGACGGCAACTGACCCTGCAGGCAATGCAGGAACAGATACGGCAGTGGTGACGATTGATACCACCGCACCAAATGCACCGGTACTTGATCCAATCAATGCAACCGATCCAGTCAGCGGTACAGCAGAAGCGGGATCAACCGTAACTGTGACCTATCCTGATGGCACGACTGCAACTGTAGTGGCAGGCACAGACGGAACATGGTCAGTACCAAACCCGGGTAACCTGGTGGATGGTGATACTGTTACAGCAACAGCGACTGACCCTGCAGGCAATACTTCATTGCCAGGCACCGGTACAGTCTCTGCCGACATCACGGCACCTGTGGTTGCGCTTGATGACGTGTTGACTAACGACAGCACACCAGCACTCACTGGTACAGTCAATGATCCAACAGCAACTGTGGTGGTGAATGTGGATGGCACTGACTATCCGGCAGTAAACAATGGCGATGGCACCTGGACACTTGCAGACAATAGCTTGCCTGCACTGACTGATGGTCCACACACCATTACCGTGACGGCAACTGACCCTGCAGGCAATGCAGGAACAGATACGGCAGTGGTGACGATTGATACCACCGCACCAAATGCACCGGTACTTGATCCAATCAATGCAACAGATCCAGTCAGCGGTACAGCAGAAGCGGGGTCAACCGTGACTGTGACCTATCCTGATGGCAGCACTGCAACTGTAGTGGCAGGCACAGACGGAACATGGTCAGTACCAAACCCGGGTAACCTGGTGGATGGTGATACTGTTACAGCAACAGCGACTGACCCTGCAGGCAATACTTCATTGCCAGGCACCGGTACAGTTTCTGCCGACATTACAGCACCTGTGGTGGCACTGGATGATGTACTCACCAACGACAGCACACCTGCGCTTACCGGTACAGTCAATGATCCAACAGCAACTGTGGTTGTGAATGTGGATGGTGTTGACTACCCGGCGACGAACAATGGCGATGGCACCTGGACGCTTGCAGACAATAGCTTGCCTGCACTAACCGATGGTCCACACACCATTACCGTGACGGCAACTGACCCTGCAGGCAATGCAGGAACAGATACTGCAGTGGTGACGATTGATACCACCGCACCAAATGCACCGGTACTTGATCCAATCAATGCAACCGATCCAGTCAGCGGTACAGCAGAAGCGGGATCAACCGTGACTGTGACCTATCCTGATGGCAGCACTGCAACAGTTGTGGCAGGCACAGACGGAACATGGTCAGTACCAAACCCGGGTAACCTGGTGGATGGTGATACTGTTACAGCAACAGCGACTGACCCTGCAGGCAATACTTCATTGCCAGGCACCGGTACAGTTTCTGCCGACATCACAGCACCTGTGGTTGCGCTTGATGATGTACTCACCAACGACAGCACACCTGCGCTTACCGGTACAGTCAATGATCCAACAGCAACTGTGGTTGTGAATGTGGATGGTGTTGATTACCCGGCGACGAACAATGGCGATGGTACCTGGACGCTTGCAGACAATAGCTTGCCTGCACTAACAGACGGTCCACACACGATTACCGTGACGGCAACTGACCCTGCAGGCAATGCAGGAACAGATACGGCAGTGGTGACGATTGATACCACAGCACCAAATGCACCGGTACTTGATCCAATCAATGCAACTGACCCGGTGAGCGGTACAGCAGAACCTGGTTCAACCGTGACTGTCAGCTTCCCTGACGGTACCACTGCAACTGTAGTGGCAGGCACAGACGGAACATGGTCAGTACCAAACCCGGGTAACCTGGTGGATGGTGATACTGTTACAGCAACAGCGACTGACCCTGCAGGCAATACTTCATTGCCAGGCACCGGTACAGTTTCTGCCGACATCACAGCACCTGTGGTTGCGCTTGATGATGTACTCACCAACGACAGCACACCTGCGCTTACCGGTACAGTCAATGATCCAACAGCAACTGTGGTTGTGAATGTGGATGGTGTTGATTACCCGGCGACGAACAATGGCGATGGTACCTGGACGCTTGCAGACAATAGCTTGCCTGCACTAACAGACGGTCCACACACGATTACCGTGACGGCAACTGACCCTGCAGGCAATGCAGGAACAGATACGGCAGTGGTGACCATTGATACCACAGCACCAAATGCACCGGTACTTGATCCAATCAATGCAACTGACCCGGTGAGCGGTACAGCAGAACCTGGTTCAACCGTGACTGTCAGCTTCCCTGACGGTACCACTGCAACTGTAGTGGCAGGCACAGACGGAACATGGTCAGTACCAAACCCGGGTAACCTGGTGGATGGTGATACTGTTACAGCAACAGCGACTGACCCTGCAGGCAATACTTCATTGCCAGGCACCGGTACAGTCTCTGCCGACATCACAGCACCTGTGGTTGCGCTGGATGATGTACTCACCAACGACAGCACCCCAGCGCTTACCGGTACAGTCAATGATCCAACAGCAACTGTGGTGGTGAATGTGGATGGTGTTGACTACCCGGCGACGAACAATGGCGATGGTACCTGGACGCTTGCAGACAATAGCTTGCCTGCACTAACCGATGGTCCACACACCATTACCGTGACGGCAACTGACCCTGCAGGCAATGCAGGAACAGATACTGCAGTGGTGACGATTGATACCACCGCACCAAATGCACCGGTACTTGATCCAATCAATGCAACCGATCCAGTCAGCGGTACAGCAGAAGCGGGATCAACCGTAACTGTGACCTATCCTGATGGCAGCACTGCAACTGTAGTGGCAGGCACAGACGGAACATGGTCAGTACCAAACCCGGGTAACCTGGTGGATGGCGATACTGTTACAGCAACAGCGACTGACCCTGCAGGCAATACTTCATTGCCAGGTACAGGTACAGTTTCTGCCGACATCACAGCACCTGTGGTGGCACTCGATGATGTACTCACCAACGACAGCACCCCTGCGCTTACCGGTACAGTCAATGATCCAGCAGCAACTGTGGTTGTGAATGTGGATGGTGTTGATTACCCGGCGACGAACAATGGCGATGGCACCTGGACGCTTGCAGACAATAGCTTGCCTGCACTGACTGACGGTCCACACACCATTACCGTGACGGCAACTGACCCTGCAGGCAATGCAGGAACAGATACTGCAGTGGTGACGATTGATATCACCGCACCAAATGCACCGGTACTTGATCCAATCAATGCAACAGATCCAGTCAGCGGTACAGCAGAAGCGGGATCAACCGTGACTGTGACCTATCCTGATGGCAGCACTGCAACTGTAGTGGCAGGCACAGACGGAACATGGTCAGTACCAAACCCGGGTAACCTGGTGGATGGTGATACTGTTACAGCAACAGCGACTGACCCAGCAGGCAATACTTCATTGCCAGGCACCGGTACAGTCTCTGCCGACATTACAGCACCTGTGGTTGCGCTTGATGATGTACTCACCAACGACAGCACACCTGCGCTTACCGGTACAGTCAATGATCCAACAGCAACTGTGGTGGTGAATGTGGATGGTGTTGACTACCCGGCGACGAACAATGGCGATGGCACCTGGACGCTTGCAGACAATAGCTTGCCTGCACTAACAGACGGTCCACACACCATTACCGTGACGGCAACTGACCCTGCAGGCAATGCAGGAACAGATACTGCAGTGGTGACGATTGATACCACCGCACCAAATGCACCGGTACTTGATCCAATCAATGCAACAGATCCAGTCAGCGGTACAGCAGAAGCGGGATCAACCGTAACTGTGACCTATCCTGATGGCAGCACTGCAACTGTAGTGGCAGGCACAGACGGAACATGGTCAGTACCAAACCCGGGTAACCTGGTGGATGGCGATACTGTTACAGCAACAGCGACTGACCCTGCAGGCAATACTTCATTGCCAGCTACAGGTACAGTCTCTGCAGACATCACAGCGCCAGTGGTTGCGCTGGATGATGTACTCACTAACGACAGCACACCAGCACTCACCGGTACAGTGAACGATCCGGCAGCAACTGTGGTGGTGAATGTGGATGGTGTTGACTATCCGGCGACGAACAATGGTGACGGCACCTGGACGCTTGCAGACAATACACTGCCTGCGTTAACTGACGGTCCACACACCATTACCGTGACGGCAACTGACCCTGCAGGCAATGCAGGAACAGATACTGCAGTGGTGACGATTGATACTAGTGTTCCAGTTGTATCTTTAGATGATGTGACTACCAACGACACCACTCCAGCTTTAACAGGAGCAGTCAACGACCCAACAGCAACAATAGTTGTGAATGTTGATGGCACTGACTATCCGGCAGTGAACAATGGTGACGGTACTTGGACACTTGCAGATAATACATTGCCTGCATTAACAGATGGTCCACATACAGTCACCGTAACTGCGACAGATCCAGCTGGAAATATTGCAACTGATACTGCAACACTCACTATTGATACTGTACCGGCAGACCTGATCGGTGCGATCACGATCCCTGAAGACTTAAATGGCGACGGCATCCTGAATGCAGACGAACTCGGCACAGATGGCAGCTTCAATGCACAAGTGGCATTGGGACCAGATGCAACCGATGGCACAGTCGTGAATGTGAACGGTACTAACTACACCGTGACTGCAGCTGATATTACCAACGGCTTTATCACCGCAGCGATTGCTGTGACAGGCGAAGGCCCAGTCGCGATCCATGCCGAGGCAGTAGATGCACAAGGTAACGTGGATGTTGCAGATGCAGACGTCACAGTCACTGTAGATACCTTACCTGCAGACCTGATCGGCGCGATCACGATCCCTGAAGACTTAAATGGCGACGGTATCCTGAATGCAGACGAGCTAGGTACAGACGGCAGCTTCAATGCACAAGTGGCATTGGGAGCAGATGCAATCGACGGCACAGTCGTGAATGTTAACGGTACCAACTACACCGTGACAGCAGCTGACCTGACTAACGGCTTCATCACCGCAGCGATTGCTGTGACAGGCGAAGGCCCAGTCGCGATCCATGCAGAAGCAGTTGATCCACAAGGTAACGTGGATGTTGCAGATGCAGACGTCACAATCACTGTAGATACCTTACCGGCAGACCTGATCGGTGCGATCACGATCCCTGAAGACTTAAATGGCGACGGTATCCTGAATGCAGACGAGCTCGGTACAGACGGCAGCTTCAATGCACAAGTGGCATTGGGTGCAGATGCAATCGATGGCACAGTCGTGAATGTGAACGGTACTAACTACACCGTGACAGCAGCTGATATTACCAACGGCTTCATCACCGCAGCGATTGCTGTGACAGGCGAAGGCCCAGTCGCGATCCATGCAGAAGCAGTTGATCCACAAGGTAACGTGGATGTTGCAGATGCAGACGTGACAGTCACTGTAGATACCTTACCTGCAGACCTGATCGGTGCGATCACGATCCCTGAAGACTTAAATGGCGACGGTATCCTGAATGCAGACGAGCTCGGTACAGACGGCAGCTTCAATGCACAAGTGGCATTGGGAGCAGATGCAATCGATGGCACAGTCGTGAATGTGAACGGTACTAACTACACCGTGACAGCAGCTGATATTACCAACGGCTTCATCACCGCAGCGATTGCTGTGACAGGCGAAGGCCCAGTCGCGATCCATGCAGAAGCAGTTGATCCACAAGGTAACGTCGATGTTGCAGATGCAGACGTGACAGTCACTGTAGATACCTTACCTGCAGACCTGATCGGTGCGATCACGATCCCTGAAGACTTAAATGGCGACGGTATCCTGAATGCAGACGAGCTCGGTACAGATGGCAGCTTCAATGCACAAGTGGCGTTGGGACCAGATGCAATCGATGGCACAGTCGTGAATGTGAACGGTACTAACTACACCGTAACAGCAGCTGACCTGACTAACGGCTTTATCACCGCAGCGATTGCTGTGACAGGCGAAGGCCCAGTCGCGATCCATGCCGAGGCAGTTGATGCACAAGGTAACGTGGATGTTGCAGATGCAGACGTGACAGTAACGGTTGATACCTTACCGGCAGACCTGATCGGTGCGATCACGATCCCTGAAGACTTAAATGGCGACGGTATCCTGAATGCAGACGAGCTCGGTACAGATGGCAGCTTCAATGCACAAGTGGCGTTGGGTGCAGATGCAATCGATGGCACAGTCGTGAATGTCAATGGTGTGAACTACACCGTGACTGCAGCTGACCTGACTAACGGCTTTATCACCGCAGCGATTGCTGTGACAGGCGAAGGCCCAGTCGCGATCCATGCCGAGGCAGTTGATCCACAAGGTAACGTGGATGTTGCAGATGCAGACGTGACAGTCACTGTAGATACCTTACCTGCAGACCTGATCGGTGCGATCACGATCCCTGAAGACTTAAATGGCGACGGTATCCTGAATGCAGACGAGTTAGGCACAGATGGCAGCTTCAATGCACAAGTGGCGTTGGGAGCAGATGCAATCGATGGCACAGTCGTGAATGTCAATGGTGTGAACTACACCGTAACAGCAGCTGACCTGACTAACGGCTTTATCACCGCAGCGATTGCTGTGACAGGCGAAGGCCCAGTCGCGATCCATGCAGAAGCAGTCGATCCACAAGGTAACGTCGATGTTGCAGATGCAGACGTGACAGTAACGGTTGATACCTTACCTGCAGACCTGATCGGTGCGATCACGATCCCTGAAGACTTAAATGGCGACGGTATCCTGAATGCAGACGAGCTCGGTACAGACGGCAGCTTCAATGCACAAGTGGCGTTGGGAGCAGATGCAATCGATGGCACAGTGGTCAATGTTAACGGTACCAACTACACCGTAACAGCAGCTGACCTGACCAACGGCTTTATCACCGCAGCGATTGCTGTGACAGGCGAAGGCCCAGTCGCGATCCATGCCGAGGCAGTTGATGCGCAAGGTAACGTCGATGTTGCAGATGCAGACGTCACAGTAACGGTTGATACCTTACCGGCAGACCTGATCGGTGCGATCACGATCCCTGAAGACTTAAATGGCGACGGTATCCTGAATGCAGACGAGCTCGGTACAGATGGCAGCTTCAATGCACAAGTGGCGTTGGGTGCAGATGCAATCGATGGCACAGTCGTGAATGTCAATGGTGTGAACTACACCGTAACAGCAGCTGACCTGACCAACGGCTTCATCACCGCAGCGATTGCTGTGACAGGCGAAGGCCCAGTCGCGATCCATGCCGAGGCAGTTGATGCGCAAGGTAACGTCGATGTTGCAGATGCAGACGTCACAGTAACGGTTGATACCTTACCGGCAGACCTGATCGGTGCGATCACGATCCCTGAAGACTTAAATGGCGACGGTATCCTGAATGCAGACGAGCTCGGTACAGATGGCAGCTTCAATGCACAAGTGGCGTTGGGTGCAGATGCAATCGATGGCACAGTCGTGAATGTGAACGGAACCAGCTACACCGTGACAGCAGCTGATATTACCAACGGCTTTATCACCGCAGCGATTGCTGTCACAGGCGAAGGCCCTGTGGCAATCCATGCAGAAGCAGTTGATCCACAAGGTAACGTGGATGTTGCAGATGCAGACGTCACAGTAACGGTTGATACCTTACCTGCAGACCTGATCGGTGCGATCACGATCCCTGAAGACTTAAATGGCGACGGTATCCTGAATGCAGACGAGCTCGGTACAGATGGCAGCTTCAATGCACAAGTGGCATTGGGAGCAGATGCAATCGATGGCACAGTGGTCAATGTTAACGGTACTAACTACACCGTGACAGCAGCTGATATTACCAACGGCTTCATCACCGCAGCGATTGCTGTGACAGGCGAAGGCCCAGTCGCGATCCATGCAGAAGCAGTTGATCCACAAGGTAACGTCGATGTTGCAGATGCAGACGTCACAGTAACGGTTGATACCTTACCGGCAGACCTGATCGGTGCGATCACGATCCCTGAAGACTTAAATGGCGACGGTATCCTGAATGCAGACGAACTCGGCACAGATGGCAGCTTCAATGCACAAGTGGCGTTGGGTGCAGATGCAATCGATGGCACAGTGGTCAATGTTAACGGTACTAACTACACCGTGACTGCAGCTGATATTACCAACGGCTTCATCACCGCAGCGATTGCTGTGACAGGCGAAGGCCCTGTGGCGATCCATGCAGAAGCAGTCGATCCACAAGGTAACGTCGATGTTGCAGATGCAGACGTGACAGTAACGGTTGATACCTTACCGGCAGACCTGATCGGTGCGATCACGATCCCTGAAGACTTAAATGGCGACGGCATCCTGAATGCAGACGAGCTAGGCACAGATGGCAGCTTCAATGCACAAGTGGCATTGGGTGCAGATGCAATCGATGGCACAGTGGTCAATGTGAACGGAACCAGCTACACCGTGACAGCAGCTGATATTACCAACGGCTTTATCACCGCAGCGATTGCTGTCACAGGCGAAGGCCCTGTGGCGATCCATGCAGAAGCAGTCGATCCACAAGGTAACGTCGATGTTGCAGATGCAGACGTGACAGTAACGGTTGATACCTTACCGGCAGACCTGATCGGTGCGATCACGATCCCTGAAGACTTAAATGGCGACGGCATCCTGAATGCAGACGAGCTAGGCACAGATGGCAGCTTCAATGCACAAGTGGCATTGGGTGCAGATGCAATCGATGGCACAGTCGTGAATGTGAACGGAACCAGCTACACCGTGACAGCAGCTGATATTACCAACGGCTTTATCACCGCAGCGATTGCTGTCACAGGCGAAGGCCCTGTGGCAATCCATGCAGAAGCAGTAGATGCACAAGGTAACGTGGATGTTGCAGATGCAGACGTCACAGTCACTGTAGATACCTTACCTGCAGACCTGATCGGCGCGATCACGATCCCTGAAGACTTAAATGGCGACGGTATCCTGAATGCAGACGAGCTCGGTACAGACGGCAGCTTCAATGCACAAGTGGCGTTGGGAGCAGATGCAATCGATGGCACAGTCGTGAATGTTAACGGCACTAACTACACCGTGACAGCAGCTGACCTGACCAACGGCTTTATCACCGCAGCGATTGCTGTGACAGGCGAAGGCCCAGTCGCGATCCATGCAGAAGCAGTTGATCCACAAGGTAACGTGGATGTTGCAGATGCAGACGTGACAGTAACGGTTGATACCTTACCTGCAGACCTGATCGGCGCGATCACGATCCCTGAAGACTTAAATGGCGACGGTATCTTAAATGCAGACGAACTCGGCACAGATGGCAGCTTCAATGCACAAGTGGCATTGGGACCGGATGCAATCGATGGCACAGTCGTGAATGTTAACGGCACTAACTACACCGTAACAGCAGCTGACCTGACCAACGGCTTCATCACCGCAGCGATTGCTGTGACAGGCGAAGGCCCTGTCGCGATCCATGCAGAAGCAGTTGATCCACAAGGTAACGTCGATGTTGCAGATGCAGACGTGACAGTAACGGTTGATACCTTACCTGCTGACCTGATCGGTGCGATCACGATCCCTGAAGACTTAAATGGCGACGGCATCCTGAATGCAGACGAGCTCGGCACAGATGGCAGCTTCAATGCACAAGTGGCATTGGGACCGGATGCAATCGATGGCACAGTAGTCAATGTTAACGGCACTAACTACACCGTAACAGCAGCTGACCTGACCAACGGCTTCATCACCGCAGCGATTGCTGTGACAGGCGAAGGCCCTGTCGCGATCCATGCAGAAGCAGTAGATGCGCAAGGTAACGTCGATGTTGCAGATGCAGACGTGACAGTCACGGTTGATACCTTACCTGCAGACCTGATCGGCGCGATCACGATCCCTGAAGACTTAAATGGCGACGGTATCCTGAATGCAGACGAGCTAGGCACAGATGGCAGCTTCAATGCACAAGTGGCGTTGGGACCGGATGCAATCGATGGCACAGTAGTGAATGTTAACGGCACTAACTACACCGTAACAGCAGCTGATATTACCAACGGCTTTATCACCGCAGCGATTGCTGTGACAGGCGAAGGCCCTGTCGCGATCCATGCCGAGGCAGTAGATGCGCAAGGTAACGTGGATGTTGCAGATGCAGACGTCACAGTCACTGTAGATACCTTACCTGCAGACCTGATCGGTGCGATCACGATCCCTGAAGACTTAAATGGCGACGGTATCTTAAATGCAGACGAACTAGGCACAGATGGCAGCTTCAATGCACAAGTGGCATTGGGACCGGATGCAATCGATGGCACAGTGGTCAATGTTAACGGCACTAACTACACCGTAACAGCAGCTGACCTGACCAACGGCTTTATCACCGCAGCGATTGCTGTGACAGGCGAAGGCCCAGTCGCGATCCATGCCGAGGCAGTAGATGCGCAAGGTAACGTCGATGTTGCAGATGCAGACGTCACAGTCACTGTAGATACCTTACCTGCAGACCTGATCGGTGCGATCACGATCCCTGAAGACTTAAATGGCGACGGTATCCTGAATGCAGACGAGTTAGGCACAGATGGCAGCTTCAATGCACAAGTGGCATTGGGACCGGATGCAATCGATGGCACAGTGGTCAATGTTAACGGTACCAACTACACCGTAACAGCAGCTGACCTGACCAACGGCTTTATCACCGCAGCGATTGCTGTGACAGGCGAAGGCCCAGTCGCGATCCATGCCGAGGCAGTAGATGCGCAAGGTAACGTCGATGTTGCAGATGCAGACGTCACAGTCACTGTAGATACCTTACCTGCAGACCTGATCGGTGCGATCACGATCCCTGAAGACTTAAATGGCGACGGTATCTTAAACGCTGCGGAACTTGGTACAGACGGTACTTTCAATGCACAAGTGGCATTAGGACCGGATGCAATCGATGGCACAGTGGTCAATGTTAACGGTACCAACTACACCGTGACTGCAGCTGACCTTACAAATGGCTTTATCACAGCAACTCTTGCGGCAACAGCGGCAGATCCTGTGACTGGTCAGATTGTGATTCACGCTGAGGCTGTAGATGCGCAAGGTAACGTAGATGTTGCAGATGCAGACGTGACCTTAACCATCGACACAACTCCACAAGACCTGATTACAGCAATTACGGTTCCTGAAGACTTAAATGGCGACGGTATCTTAAACGCTGCGGAACTTGGTACAGACGGTACTTTCAATGCACAAGTGGCATTAGGACCGGATGCAATTGATGGCACAGTGGTCAATGTTAACGGTACCAACTACACCGTGACTGCAGCTGACCTTACAAATGGCTTTATCACAGCAACTCTTGCGGCAACAGCGGCAGATCCTGTGACTGGTCAGATTGTGATTCACGCTGAGGCTGTAGATGCGCAAGGTAACGTAGATGTTGCAGATGCAGACGTCACAGTCACGGTTGATACCTTACCTGCAGACCTGATCGGTGCGATCACGATCCCTGAAGACTTAAATGGCGACGGTATCCTGAATGCAGACGAGTTAGGCACAGATGGCAGCTTCAATGCACAAGTGGCGTTGGGACCGGATGCAATCGATGGCACAGTGGTCAATGTTAACGGTACCAACTACACCGTAACAGCAGCTGACCTGACCAACGGCTTTATCACCGCAGCGATTGCTGTGACAGGCGAAGGCCCAGTCGCGATCCATGCCGAGGCAGTAGATGCGCAAGGTAACGTAGATGTTGCAGATGCAGACGTAACCTTAACCATCGACACAACTCCACAAGACCTGATTACAGCAATTACGGTTCCTGAAGACTTAAATGGCGACGGTATCTTAAACGCTGCGGAACTTGGTACAGACGGTACTTTCAATGCACAAGTGGCATTGGGACCGGATGCAATTGATGGCACAGTGGTCAATGTTAACGGTACCAACTACACCGTGACTGCAGCTGACCTTACAAATGGCTTTATCACAGCAAATCTTGCGGCAACAGCGGCAGATCCTGTGACTGGTCAGATTGTGATTCACGCTGAGGCTGTAGATGCGCAAGGTAACGTAGATGTTGCAGATGCAGACGTGACCTTAACCATCGACACAACTCCACAAGACCTGATTACAGCAATTACGGTTCCTGAAGACTTAAATGGCGACGGTATCTTAAACGCTGCGGAACTTGGTACAGACGGTACTTTCAATGCACAAGTGGCATTGGGACCAGATGCAATTGATGGCACAGTGGTCAATGTTAACGGTACCAACTACACCGTGACTGCAGCTGACCTTACAAATGGCTTTATCACAGCAACTCTTGCGGCAACAGCGGCAGATCCTGTGACTGGTCAGATTGTGATTCACGCTGAGGCTGTAGATGCACAAGGTAACGTAGATGTTGCAGATGCAGACGTGACCTTAACCATCGACACAACTCCACAAGACCTGATTACAGCAATTACGGTTCCTGAAGACTTAAATGGCGACGGTATCTTAAACGCTGCGGAACTTGGTACAGACGGTACTTTCAATGCACAAGTGGCATTAGGACCAGATGCAATCGATGGCACAGTGGTCAATGTTAACGGTACCAACTACACCGTGACTGCAGCTGACCTTACAAATGGCTTTATCACAGCAACTCTTGCGGCAACAGCGGCAGATCCTGTGACTGGTCAGATTGTGATTCACGCTGAGGCTGTAGATGCGCAAGGTAACGTAGATGTTGCAGATGCAGACGTAACCTTAACCATCGACACAACTCCACAAGACCTGATTACAGCAATTACGGTTCCTGAAGACTTAAATGGCGACGGTATCTTAAACGCTGCGGAACTTGGTACAGACGGTACTTTCAATGCACAAGTGGCATTGGGACCGGATGCAATTGATGGCACAGTGGTCAATGTTAACGGTACCAACTACACCGTGACTGCAGCTGACCTTACAAATGGCTTTATCACAGCAAATCTTGCGGCAACAGCGGCAGATCCTGTGACTGGTCAGATTGTGATTCACGCTGAGGCTGTAGATGCGCAAGGTAACGTAGATGTTGCAGATGCAGACGTGACCTTAACCATCGACACAACTCCACAAGACCTGATTACAGCAATTACGGTTCCTGAAGACTTAAATGGCGACGGTATCTTAAACGCTGCGGAACTTGGTACAGACGGTACTTTCAATGCACAAGTGGCATTAGGACCGGATGCAATTGATGGCACAGTGGTCAATGTTAACGGTACCAACTACACCGTGACTGCAGCTGACCTTACAAATGGCTTTATCACAGCAACTCTTGCGGCAACAGCGGCAGATCCTGTGACTGGTCAGATTGTGATTCACGCTGAGGCTGTAGATGCGCAAGGTAACGTAGATGTTGCAGATGCAGACGTGACCTTAACCATCGACACAACTCCACAAGACCTGATTACAGCAATTACGGTTCCTGAAGACTTAAATGGCGACGGTATCTTAAACGCTGCGGAACTTGGTACAGACGGTACTTTCAATGCACAAGTGGCATTGGGACCAGATGCAATTGATGGCACAGTGGTCAATGTTAACGGTACCAACTACACCGTGACTGCAGCTGACCTTACAAATGGCTTTATCACAGCAACTCTTGCGGCAACAGCGGCAGATCCTGTGACTGGTCAGATTGTGATTCACGCTGAGGCTGTAGATGCACAAGGTAACGTAGATGTTGCAGATGCAGACGTAACAGTAACACTTGATGTTACTCCACCAGATATCACTACAACAGTGTTAGCAATTGACCCAGTTACTGCTGATAACATCCTAGATGCCACCGAAGCTGGCGGAACTGTGACCTTAACGGGTACGTTGACCAACATACCTGCGGATGCGGTCACAACAGGTGTTGTGGTAACTGTAAATGGTGTTGAATACGTTGCGACAGTAGATACAGCAGCAGGTACTTGGACCGTTGACGTAGCAGGTAGTGGCCTTGCAGTGGATACAGACTTAACAGTTGATGCTACGGCTACCTTCACAGACCTCGCTGGAAACAGTAGTACTCTTCAAGATACACAAACTTATACTCTTGCAAGTTCTATTGTTGCCTTTGATAACACTGATACAGCCGTACTTGCTCCTCAACCATTGCTTGTACAAGATGATGCCTCTTTAGGTAGCGAAACTTACCTAGCCTTGGTTTCACTTGCTGGACTTGATTTACAGCTTGGTTCTGAAGCAATTGATTTTACAGTGGGTGCTGGTCAAGAAGGCAATGCGACCTTTACCTACAGTGCCTTAATTGGTGTAGATGCACTATCTGACTATTCACTAGTTGTTCAGAAATTTGACACCGTAACAGGCGAATGGACTTCGGTCTATGGCGGTGGTGAAGCTGATATCCTTGATCTTACTTTACTAGGCTCAACTCCTGGTGTGGTTCTTGAAGGTCTAGAAGAAGGTCAATACCGTGCATTCATGACTTACAACGGTCTTCTAGGCATCGGTTTACTTGGTACCTTAACAGGGACAATGGATGTCTATGATACGACACAAGTAGGCGGATACTACACCGAAGTTGCCGATGGTAATGTTATTACTGATATTAATACCAGTGGTGAAATAGACATCGTAACTCCTACGACTGTAGTCACAGCGGTAAATGGTCAGCCTGTTACAGCGGTAGATACAGTGATCAACGGGTTGTATGGTACTTTGGTAATTGATCCAGACGGTACATACACTTACACACCTAACTTAGATTCCGCTGGAGTTGGTCAAACAGATGTGTTTGTCTACACATTAACTGATCCTCTAACTGGTGATACTGCTCAAGCAAATCTCAATATTCAATTGAGCTCTGTGAAAGCGGTAGACAATGTAGTAACGGCAGAAATTAACCCAGAGCCATTGCTTGTTGCAGATGATGTAGCTCTTGGAGATGCATCTTATCTTGCAGCCGTATCGTTGGCTGGTCTGGATTTACAATTGCTTGGTAACGAGGCAATTGAATTTACTGTTGATCCAAACCGTGAAGGTACAGCAACGTTCACATTCGATGCGATAATCACTGCCGATTTACTCAGTGATTATGCGATTGTTGTTCAGAAGTTTGATGAAGCAACAGGGCAATGGGTATCGATTGGCGGAACTAATCCAGAAGCTTCGCTTATCGATCTATCACTCATCGGTGGTACACCAACAGCCGTGCTTGAAGGATTGGATGCTGGTCAGTACCGTGCATTTATCGGATATGAAGGTTTGCTAGGCATAGGCTTAGGCGGAACATTAACTGGTACGATGGATGTCTATAATCCATACATCGTGGCTGGTTACTCTGTTGAACCGATCTCTGGTAATGTCATCAAAGATGCAAGCCTCATTGGTGAAGTTGATGCGGCAAGCAGCAGTGCTGTGATCTCTCAAGTTAACGGTGTTGCTGTTGATCCAGCTACTGGTGCAACAATTGTCGGTACTTACGGTACCTTGGTGATCGATCAAGATGGTAACTATACATATACACCAACTGTAAATGGGGAAAACCTTGGTCAGGTAGATCAATTTACCTACACCTTGCTTGATCCAGTAACAGGTAACACTTCTGAGGCAACACTTTATGTCCGCCTTGACAGTGACAGTGTAGATATGACTTGGAACGATGCAGATCCATCTCAACCAGCTGTAATTACTAGTCCGCTTCCAGTAGATGCAATGGATAACGTTGCTTCGGCTGAAATAGACATGGTGTACCCAGTAACAACTGAGGTACTTGATAATGCGATCAGCTATAACTGGTTACTCGGTGTAGGTGGAATTGTTATCGGTTCTAAAGAAGGTACTGCAACATTTACAGTTGACCCAGGTAACCTTACTGATGCCATTATTGCAGTGAACTTTGGTTCGGTTGCAACGGTTGTTGATGGTTTACATGTGGTATTAACACGATTAAATCCAGATGGCACGCGTACTGTAGTTGCTGATAGTTCTGATACTGGCGTGATTGATTTGTTAGGTATCTTTGGTTCTGAAGTTCAATTCAAGATTGATAACTTAAGTGCCGGTACTTATGAATTGTTCATGGAAAGCAACACACTTCTAACAGCTTTAGGTAGTGTTACTGCGGATATCACACTAAATCATGGTGATATTACTCAGCCTCCTGTACTGGTTGTTGATCCTGTGATTGGTAATGTACTTGCTGATGATAACTCTGCTGTTTACGGTACAAACTATGTACCAGACTACATTACGACAACTTCAGTAGTAACTACAGTTACAGCTGAAAATGGTAATACGTCTGCGGTTGTAGCAGGTACCCCAGCAACGATTGTTGGTGCATACGGAACTCTGACTATTGGCGCAGATGGTACTTATAGTTATCAGGCAACTGCAAATATGGCGAATGTAGGTAAAGTTGATAGCTTCACTTACACCGTCACAGATCCAGCGACTGGTAGAACAGATACCGCGACATTACATGTTCAAGTTGGTTCGCCTGATGTTGATGTAACCTGGAACACAGCGGATCCTTCGGTAGATGCTACGCTTCCAACACCTTCGGTAGTAGCTGATACAGATGATGCAACGATCAGTATGGCACCAGTGGTAGATCCACTTGTGGATGTAACAAGTCCGAATGTTTCAATTAGTCTTTTTGATAATAGTAATACTGTGTTGTCAAATAACTTTACCGTAGCTGCTAATACTGTAGCGGATGTTAATCTACAGATGCTTTATACAGCTACTTTAAGTTTATCAGCCTTGCCAACTGTAGGTTATGTAATTCAACGTTCTACAGATGGTGGCACAACTTGGGTAGATACAGTGTACTCTGGCTCTCAAACTGCTTTAGCTGGCGTTCTTGGTGCACCTGCTTTATCTGATTCAGTGGCTCATCTGTCAGAAGGCCTATACCGAGTACAATTCAGCTTATCTAGTTTGATATCAATTGGTAACGTAACTCTAGATACTGTAGTGAATACCACTGCTACGCATCTAGACCAATACACGCCAGATGGACAAACAGACTGGATTACTGGCAACGTACTTACTAATGATGTCGTAGAAGGTACTCAGCTCTATGTAATGAACTCAACAACTGGCACATATGAGCTAGCTGCTGGTCAAGGAGTGAATACTGGTGAAGGCACATTGTATCTATACAATGATGGCTCTTACTTCTACAAACCATTAGACAGTGCTGCTAATGCGACAGTTGATGTGATTGATTACAAATTAGTTTCGGTGATTGATGGTACTGAATATCCTTCTTCATTGACAATTAACTTGAGTCAAGAGTTGAATAGCCTTGCAGTAAGCACTGCGGCAAATGACACATTTGCTCTTGGTAACGGATCGGATACCTTGATCTACAACACATTAACAGCTGCGAGTGTCACTAACGCAACTGGCGGTAACACAACAGGTGGTGGTGTAGATATATGGACTGACTTCCATGTAGGGGATACTACAACTGATGATCAGGCTGATAAGATTGACTTGAGTAACTTGTTAATTGGTTCTCAATCTAACTTAACAATCGGTCAATATGTGTCAGTAAGCTACGATGCTGGTACGCAAACTGCCACAATCAGCGTAGACCGTGATGGTGGACTAGTATTAGAAGGTACTTATACTGAAACACCATTGCTTCAATTGACTAACCTCACAGGCCCAGTCACATTGAATGACTTGATCAACAATGGTCAAATCATTTTCTAATCTGACAATCGACTTATAGAAAAAAGGGCCTTCGGGCTCTTTTTTTATGTTTAAACAATACGTTAACTTTGCTTTTAGAAGGGGCATGATATGATGCTTGATTAGCGCTTTATAGAACAACAAACAATTAGGGACTGAATTCGAGTGACGGCATTTTTAAATTTCCAAAGACAACTTAACCTTTGGTTAGAACAAGTTGTTAAGCACGTTCCGAGTCTTAAACAGGATATTATTTTATTTTTATCTTATGGCCCCAAAGACCAAAGATGTAGCGTATGGCACAGTGAGAAAACCAATTTAGAGCAGGCTAAAAAACAATTATTAGATTTTATTAATGACCAATTTACACAGGCACCACTCGCTGATTATATAAAAATCGATATCACATATAATTTAATGCAACAGGTGTGGAAAGAAGTAGAACAACAGGTCCACCATCAATTTCACAACAACCATTACCGTAAAGGCATTGGCTTTGATGAACACTGTTCGGTGGCTTTTCTTGAACAAGAGATCTATGGAAAAGCAATTATTCGAGGCTTGAGCTACGACAAGCCGAACTTCTTTGATGAAACCAATCTGAATTATGCAGTTAAGCAAAAATATAACGCTACAAAACCGCAGATTAAACTACAAGAGTTGCAAGACATTTGGACTTTTGATACCTACGGAGGATTTTATGAAAATGGTCAATTCATTAATTTAGCGAGTCGCTATGATGTAAATGGTATTAGAGGAATTTCAAACAATAAGGAACAGCATTTTAAGCAGTTAATTGAGCAAAATTCAGCATTCCTGCATGACCAGATTCAAGAAAATGGCAAATTTATTTATGGTTATTTTTCTGCCTATAATCGAGACATTCGTAACTATAATACGGTACGTCACTGTACCTCGGCGTATGCCTTACTAGAAACATTTGAGGTGCAAAATAAGCCTGAATATTGGCCTAAAATTCATGCCGCGATTCACTATGCACTGACCAACTTTTATAAAGAAAAAGATTCATCAACCGCTTTTATGATTGATGGAAAAGAAGGGGAGTTGGAAATTAAACTGGGTGCTAATGCGGCAGCTATTTTAATGCTAACAAAATATCAAGAAATTACCCAAAAAACTGATTATCAAAAATATGCAGAGAAACTCGCAAAAGGTATTTTAACGCTAGTAGATTCAAATGGATCAACGAATCATGTATTAAATTATCCAGATTATGATTTAAAAGAAAAATTCAGGATTATTTATTATGACGGTGAAGCTGCTTTAGCTTTATTACGTTTATACCAAATTAACCATGATTCTAGATTATTAGAAACGGTTAAGTTAATGTTTGAATATTTTATTAAAAATAGATATGAGAAATATCATGATCATTGGTTAAGTTACTGTACCAATGAACTCACTAAAATATGTCCTGAAGATAAATATTTTATTTTTGGTTTAAATAATTATTTAAAACATTTTATTTTTATTCGAAATCGAAAAACGACATATGCAACTTTGTTAGAGATGTTAATGGCTGCTTATAAAATGGTGAGCCGTTTAAAAGAGCAGGGGCGTACAGCGCTTTTTGAGCAAGCTTATATGCCTGAGCTTCAAAAGCTAATTGAGTTTAGAGCTGATTTTCAAACCACAGGATTTTTCTATCCAGAAATGGCTATGTATATGGCGCGGCCAGATAAAATCTTGCATGCGTTTTATATTCGGCATGACCGTTTTCGCGTACGGATTGATGACCAAGAACATAACTTGTCGGGTTACATCGCCTACGTTAAAGATTACAAGGGTGATGAGCCATGAAGTATCAACCCGTTGAGATCAAATTATTAGCACATGTCGATACTACAAGTTTTGATGAAACTTTATGGCAATTCGAATTTGATGATGATATTTCAACGCTATTACTTATCGACTATGCATTAGAGCAATTTCAGCAAAAAAGTGTACAGGCTCAAGATGTTTATGTTGTACCTGAATATATATTTGAGAAAGTAGGTCAGCAAACTCTGGGCTTAAAACCCTCTGAACATTACACCTTTACTGAGCTATTACAGTTCTTAATTTTTACCCAAGCAGCAGATGTAAAAGCTGCGTTAAGCAATATGCTTTTTGGTACAACTGGACAAGCAACTTTAATTTTATCTAAAAGAGCCGCCTCCTATAACTTAACCATAAAAAATGAAGGTATCCAAAATCAGTTAAAGCATTTGTTTTTATTAGTCAAAAATATTTATACCTATCCAGCTGAAATCAGAAAAGTTTTCTTTATTAAAGAGCTTATTTTTAAGGGAAAGCCTTATCTTCCCCAAATACCATTAATGGCTCAGTCAGTCGTAACGGTCTTATATCTTACTAATTCATTTAGAACAATTTATCTGACGTTCTTTGAAGAAAACCAGACCATTGGTTTCTTTTCATTTTTAGATGATATTCATCGAATTGAACATTTGGTTCCTTACTATCACTGCTTTCAATCGCAAGATGTTAAACCTAAAGTTTGCTCCACTCAAAGTGGCATGATCAACATTTTGGGAGATACTTATTTTGGGGAGATCTATACAGAAAAGCGTAAGTCTAAGGGGCAAAAAGATGCTCTACAACAATATGGATACGGCTATTCATTCGAAAAAATAAAAGCCTTTTTAGGCGAAAATGACTTAAATATTGCTAACTTTGAAGCAGTATTTTCTTTAGAAGATCAATCACCATTAGCACATAAAAAGCCGTTTATTCTTAAAGCTGAAGCTGAAAAAACATTAGCAGAATTCAAGAATATTCACCTTAACCATGTTGTGCTGGCCAATAATCATCTAAAAGATTATGGGGATCGCGGATTAGCTTATACATTACAACAATTTGATCAGGCCAAAATTTCTTATATTGGCGCAGGATTAAACCAAAAAGATGCCCATAGCTACTTTGAAATCACGTTTAATAACAAGCACTACGCTATTTTTAATGGCTATTGGCACAGAGATACAGCCTATTTAGATTATGATTTTTACGCTTTAGGCGATAAGAGTGGAGTGGCTTGTCTAAATGGAGTTTTAATTGAACAGATAAGCCGTTATAAGTTGGCTCATCCTCACCATAAAGTCATTGTTATTTGTCATTGGGGCATCGATTTTAAACCGATTACAAAAGAACAAACTAAACTTGCCAATATTTTAACCCAAGCTGGGGCCGACCTTGTGATTGGCCATGGTGCGCATACTGTTCAACCCATTCAATCCATTCATGAAAAGCCTGTGGTATTTGGTATTGGCAATGCTGTTTTTAATAGTAACGGTGAATATGCTGAGCACAACGCTTTACCGTATGGATGTATAGTACGGCTAGATTTGTCAAAAGATCGCCTTCGTTTATATCCGATCAATACCAATAATTTGAAAACATTTTGGCAGCCGTATCCAGTCAATGAGCAAGATTTCTCAAAGGCCAGCAGTTATATGACTTCATTACTGGCCCAAGAAAATTATAGTTTGGCTCAAGATAAATTAGGTTTTTATGTAGAGCTTGGTTTTTAAAATATTTTAAGGATAACTTTGATAATTCGATAAAATTGTTTGAAGTTGCACAGGTGTAAAACCTAAATTCCTTAATCCACCACTACCGCGTTTACATTCAGCACTTGCCATAATATTTGTTGGCGTACGTTTTGTAGCATTCGGTGCACAAACATGTTTTAGTCCAAACACATGTCCCATTTCATGTACGCTACCAGCTTGAATATTATAATTTAGGCGGTTCCAGTCTAACAAAACAAAGGGTTCACCATTGTTGCGAAAAGCTCTACTCGTTACATCTGCAAATTTCCATTTGGTCGAATAGGCATCATAAATGAAAACGATGACTTCCTTGCTGGCAGTCCGTTTAGGAAAGCAGGTATTTACACTTGCAGGAATTGTTTCGAGGGAAATAGGATAGGGCTGATTAATCTGCTGCTTAAGGTCACATCGTAACTGAATGAACTCTTCATATGGGATATAACGGTTTAATTTGAACTTAAAAATCTTATTATTTTTATCATCTACATAATATTTATTTAATATTCTAATTTCTTTCCGCATTTGTTGGTAATTATCAAACTTTACAGCTTCCGGAGAATTAGTGGTAAAAACGAAAGTGACTGGAACAATAGGCCGGCCATCTATAGATACTTTAGGTACTTCTCTTGAAGGAAGAATAGGGGGGCGAGTAGTACAAGAAACACATAGTAAAGTCCCAGTTACTACCAGTATGGCTTTTTTCATGCAGTTCTCCCTCAAACCTACCTTGGATTATATTTAATTTTAGTCAAATTTTTTTATATGATATGAAGAATGTCAATTTTTATGGAGTCCATTTTGACAACTCAGTATGAACTACATCGGCAGATTTTAGAAGTCATTGCTTTGATTCCTTACGGAAAAGTTGCAACTTATGGGCAGGTGGCTCGTATGGCAGGGTTACCTAAACATGCGAGGCTGGTGGGCTATGTTTTGAAACATCTTGAAGCAGATCATCAAGTACCATGGTATCGAGTTATTAATTCTCAAGGCAAAATTAGCCTAAGTAAATTTAATGAAAAGGGTGAAAATGTTCAAGAGTTAAAGCTAGAAGCTGAAGGCGTCTATTTGTTAAATGGCAAAGTCAATTTAAAGCAATTTGCTTGGCAGCCTTAAATTGACTTAAAGGTTGTTGATTAAAAATAATTGCCTAAATTATTAAGATCAACAAGATAGGCAATATGGAAATTATCGAACAATCAAAACAGGAATATGACTTTCGCCTAAGACTTTTTGTGCAACGCTACCCAGCACCAGTTTTCGGACACCAGTACGACCATGTGAACCCATAACAATCAGATCTGCCTTTAAGTCTTGAGCAGCCTGAATAATTTCTTCATGTACGACAAAACCTTCAAGTAGTTTGGCTTCGACAGTAATGCCTTCATTAGCAAATTTTTGTTTTGCTTGTTCTAAAATGTCGAGTAAATAAGTTCTTGTGCGTTCAATTAATTCGTTAGTTTGACCAGTTTTCACATAAGCATCGGCAATATATGGGTCAAGAGCCATAACTTGCACTACGGTAATTTTGCTATTTATAGCTTTTGCGAGTTTAATCGCTTCATTCATGGCGACTACAGAAGTTTCAGAACCGTCAATTGGTACAAGAATATGTTGATATAACATGAGTGTTTTCCTTATTCTAATGATGCTTATTTATTCAATACTTTATACTTATTTTTTGACGATTTAAATTCAAGCACGTAATCATTTGTGTTTTATAACATTCAATTTTATAGCTCTATTTTTATAAAGTCCGCAAATTTTCTATATGGCTAGATAAAGCATCTATATCATCAGTTTGTAAATATTCACGTATTTTCAGAATTTGCTTCTCATCTAAATCGTAAAGTTTTAAAGCAAGCAGTTTATCGATTTGTTCTTGAGGAAAGCGATATTTAATAATTTTCGCAGGCACGCCACCTACAATTGCATAGGGCGGAACATCTTTAGTTACTACAGCTCCAGTTGCAACCACTGCACCTTCACCAAGTTTGACACCTTGCATAATCATTGCGCGACTGCCAATCCAGCAACCATCAGCAATAATTGTATTACCAGCCGCTAAGAAGCTACGCGTATCAAAAGGGAAAGACGAAATCCAGTCTGGTCGATGAAGTTGGTTACCGCCCATCATGATTACACATTCAGCGCCAAAGCAAACGAAATTACCAATATGAAGTTGATCAATTGGTTTATCAGGTGTTGAGGCTTTGTCATGTAAATAACGTACCACACAACGCTCAAAACCTTGGTCCCAATAGGCTGAATAATAGGAATAATTGCCTTTAATATGAATATTCGGGTTTTTAACCGTTTTATGGATAAACTCAAATTCACACCAATGACGAACTGGGGTGTTAATTAATGAAGTATCCATTTGTGATTTCCCAAAAATATATCAATGGTATTGAATAAAAACCCCTCATAAAGAGGGGCTAGTTGTGTATTATCTTAGAGATATTCTACACTTACGATTTCATATTCGACTTCGCCTTGAGGAGTCACGATTTTTACTTCATCGCCTTCACTCTTACTCAAAAGACCACGTGCGATTGGTGAGTTCACAGAGATTTTATTAATTTTAAAATCTGCCTCGTCATCGCCTACAATTTTATAAGTCTTACGTTCTTCGGTATCTAAGTTTTCAATGGTGACAGTCACACCAAATACAACACGACCATTTTGCTCAAGTGTTTTGACATCAATTTCTTGAACTGCACCCAATTTCCCTTCGATATCTTGGATGCGTCCTTCACAGAAACCTTGCTGTTCACGAGCAGCATGATATTCTGCATTTTCTTTTAAATCGCCATGTTCACGTGCTTCAGCAATCGCCTGAATAATACGTGGACGTTCAACAGATTTTAAATGTTGTAATTCTTTCTCTAAGGCAATTTTACCTTCAGGGGTCATTGGATAACGTTGCATTTTGGTCCCTCTTAAGTTGAGAAAACACAGTAAAAAAAATGAAAAAATCCCGCCACCGATAAGGTGGCGGGACTTATCGGTAATAAATTAACCTACAGTTAAATCTTGCAAGCGGTATACATCCATTGGCAATTTCACAGCAAAGGCTTGGCAAACAGCTTCAGCACCATTGATAGTCGTTGTGTAATACACTTTGCCTTGTAGGGCAGCACGACGAATCATGGCAGAATCATATTGAGCTTGTTTACCTTCAGTTGTATTGACAATAAGGTGTATTTCACCATTTTTCAAGCGGTCAACAATATGTGGACGACCTTCAGTTACTTTATTCACAGATTCACATTCTAAACCTGCTTCTTTAAGTACTTGGTATGTACCACCTGTTGCAATAAGCTTGAAGCCATACGCAACTAATTTCTTAGCAATATCTACAATGTATTTCTTGTCAGATTCACGTACAGATAAGAAAGCATTTTTTACTTCGCCTTCGGTTGGTAAACCAGGTAAGCGTTCATTTGAGCCTAAAACAGCTTTATAGAATGCTTCACCAAATGTTTTACCCACACCCATCACTTCACCTGTAGATTTCATCTCAGGTCCAAGCATTGGATCTACGCCTTGGAATTTAGCGAATGGGAAAACAGCTTCTTTCACAGCAAAGTGTTTTGGAATGATTTCTTTAGTAAATCCTTGAGATTCAAGTGATTGACCCGCCATACAACGTGCAGCAACTTTAGCTAAAGAATCACCAATACATTTCGATACGAATGGAACTGTACGTGAAGCACGTGGGTTAACTTCAAGAATGTAAACATCATCACCTTTAACAGCGAATTGAACATTCATCAAACCAACCACACCAAGTTCTTTTGCCATCGCAACAGTTTGACGACGCATTTCATCCTGAATTTCTTTTGATAAAGAATAAGGAGGAATCGAACATGCAGAGTCACCTGAGTGAATACCAGCTTGTTCGATGTGCTGCATGATACCGCCGATCACAACGTCTTTACCGTCAGATACACAGTCAACATCAACTTCAGTTGCATCATCTAGGAAACGGTCAAGAAGGACAGGGGCTTCATTCGACGCTTGAACTGCTTCACGAAGATAACGCTTAAGTTCTTCTTCGTTATAAACGATTTCCATTGCACGACCACCTAATACATAAGATGGGCGAACAACTAACGGATAACCTACTTTTGCAGCTTCAGAAATACCTTCTTCAGCAGATTTTACAATACTGTTGTTTGGTTGACGAAGCTGTAAACGCTGAATCATTTGCTGGAAACGTTCACGGTCTTCTGCACGGTCAATAGCATCTGGTGATGTACCAATAATTGGTGTACCTGCTTCTTCTAAAGCACGTGCCAATTTAAGAGGAGTTTGACCACCGTACTGTACGATCACACCTTTTGGCTTCTCTGTACGTACAATTTCAAGCACATCTTCAAGTGTTACAGGTTCGAAGTACAAACGGTCCGATGTATCATAGTCAGTAGAAACAGTTTCAGGGTTACAGTTAACCATGATTGTTTCATAACCATCTTCACGCATAGCAAGCGCCGCGTGTACACAGCAGTAGTCAAATTCGATACCTTGACCAATACGGTTTGGACCACCACCAATGACCATGATCTTGTCACGATTTGATGGGTTTGCTTCACATTCTTCATCGTAAGTTGAATACATGTATGCAGTACCAGATTCAAATTCGGCAGCACATGTATCAACACGTTTGTAAACTGGATAAACACCCAAATTCCAACGTTGTTTACGGAATTGCTTTTGTGAAATACCCATGAGGTCAGCAATACGCAGGTCAGATAAACCTTTGCGTTTGAAAGCACGGATATTGTCAGCGTTTAAGTCACCAAAACCTAAAGTTTTTACTTCAGCTTCAGTTTTAACAATGTCTTGAATTTGAATGAGGAACCAACGATCAATTTTGGTTGCTTCAAACACTTCATCTAAAGAGAAGCCATGACGGAAAGCATCTGCTACATACCAGATACGCTCAGGGCCTGGAACTTTAAGCTCTTTTAAAATGGTTTCTCTTGCATTTGTTGCACCAGCTTCGATTTTTTCATCAAAACCGCTTACACCAACTTCAAGACCACGTAATGCTTTTTGTACAGATTCCTGGAAGTTACGGCCAATTGCCATTACTTCACCAACAGACTTCATCTGAGTGGTTAATACAGGTTCTGCTTGTGGGAATTTCTCGAAGTTAAAACGAGGAATCTTCGTTACAACATAGTCAATCGATGGTTCAAAGCTTGCAGGAGTCACGCCACCAGTGATGTCATTTTTCAATTCATCAAGGGTGTAGCCAACAGCAAGTTTTGCTGCGATTTTTGCGATTGGGAAACCTGTTGCTTTAGAAGCAAGAGCAGATGAACGAGATACACGAGGGTTCATCTCAATGACAACCATACGTCCATCTTTCGGGTTAATACCGAACTGAACGTTAGATCCACCTGTTTCAACACCAATTTCACGAAGAACTGCAACCGAAGCATTACGCATCAATTGATATTCTTTATCTGTTAATGTCTGAGCAGGAGCAACGGTAATTGAGTCACCAGTGTGGACGCCCATTGGATCGAAGTTTTCGATAGCACATACGATAATACAGTTGTCGTTTTTGTCACGAACAACTTCCATTTCGTATTCTTTCCAGCCAATTAAAGATTCATCAATCAATAACTGGTGAGTAGGAGAGAGGTCAAAACCACGTTCACAAATTTCAAGGAATTCTTCGCGGTTATATGCAATACCACCGCCCGAACCACCCATTGTAAATGATGGACGGATAATTACTGGAAAACCAAAGCGTGACTGGATTGTTAAAGCTTCTTCCATTGTTTCAGCAATGGCAGCTTTTGGACATTCCAAGCCAATTTTACGCATAGCGATATCGAAGAGTTTACGATCTTCGGCTTTCTCAATCGCTTCTTTGCTTGCACCAATTAATTCAACATTATATTTAGCAAGAACGCCGTGCTCATCAAGTGCGAGGGCACAGTTCAATGCAGTTTGACCACCCATAGTTGGTAATACTGCATCTGGACGTTCTTTTTCAATAATCTGTGCAACTGTTTGCCAAGTAATCGGCTCAATATAAGTTGCATCAGCCATTGAAGGGTCTGTCATGATGGTTGCTGGATTAGAGTTAACCAAAATAACACGATAGCCTTCTTCACGAAGTGCTTTACACGCTTGAGCACCTGAGTAGTCAAACTCACATGCCTGTCCAATCACAATCGGGCCAGCACCAATAATTAAGATGCTTTTAATATCCGTACGTTTAGGCATTATTCGCTCCGTAATTACTGTTTAGATGCTTCGATAAGTTCGATGAAATGATCGAACAAAGGTGCACAATCATGTGGACCAGGGCTTGCTTCAGGGTGACCTTGGAAGCTGAAAGCTGGTTTATCTGTACGGTGGATACCTTGTAAGGTGCCATCGAACAATGATTTATGCGTTGCTTTTAAGTTAGCCGGTAAAGTTTCTGCATCTACAGCAAAACCATGGTTTTGTGAAGTAATCATCACTGTACCATCTTCAAGATCTTGTACAGGATGGTTAGCGCCGTGGTGACCATGGTTCATTTTTACAGTTTTTGCACCAGAAGCGAGTGCCAGAATTTGGTGACCTAAGCAGATCCCAAATACAGGTAATGTTGTGGTTTCAACAATAGTTTTTACAGCTTCGATCGCGTAATCACAAGCAGCTGGATCACCAGGACCATTCGAGAGGAATACGCCATCCGGATTAAGTGCCAATACTTTTTCAGCCGGAGTTTCTGCAGGAACAACGGTTAGTTTGCAACCGCGATCTGCAAGCATACGCAAGATGTTGGTTTTGACACCGTAATCGTATGCAACTACATGGTATTTTAATTCAGGTTGAGAGAAGCCTTGGCCTAAGGTCCATGAACCTTCAGACCATTCAAAACCTGTTGGATCACAACATTCTTTTGCAAGGTCTAAACCATTTAAGCCACCAAAAGCACGTGCTTTTGCAATTGCTTCTTCTTCCGTAATATTTTCGCCAGCAAGGATACATCCGTTTTGAGCGCCAGTCTGACGTAAAATACGAGTCAGTTTACGAGTATCGATATCTGCAATAGCAACAACATTATGCGCTTGCAAATATTCACTCAACGACTGCTCAGCACGGAAATTGCTGTGTAGTAGTGGAAGGTCACGAATAATTAAACCATTCGCCCATACTTTATGGATACGACCAGATTCAACGTCTTCCGCGTTGCAACCAGTGTTACCAATATGAGGGTAAGTTAATGTCACAATTTGTTGTGCATAACTTGGGTCAGTCAAAATTTCTTGATAGCCTGTCATGGCTGTGTTAAAAACGACTTCTCCAGTCGTACTTCCCGATGCGCCGATTGACGTTCCTTTAAAGATCGTTCCATCTGCGAGGGCTAAAATGGCGGGGATGCTCAAACCAAAGCTCCTGAATTTCGGCTGTAAAAAAGCGAGTAGACCCAAAAAAGATCGGCAATGCTTTGATAAAACATGCCCTCCCTATCGGTCTGCCCGCTTGTAACTTAACAGCGCATTATACGCATGGAACCCTCTAAAGTCTATTTCTTTTCTGCTAAAAAATATAATTCATCGCTTGCTTTTTACAAAAAAATATCCGCTTATCTGAATTAGATACTTTTGATAAATTGTCTAACAATTTGCATGAGGAATTCTTGGAACTGGATTTATTGTATTGCTAGTTAAAAAATAAACAATATGAGGAAATAGTATGAGCAATAATGAAGTTTCAAAAGATGTGAGTGAAAAAACTCAAGCAGTAGTTGAGTCGGTAAAAGCTGAGGTTAATGAAGTGAAAGAAACCATAGCTGCTACTACAACTAAGGCTAAAAAAACAGTAACCGCTAAAACTGCACAGGTAAAAGAAACTGTTGCTGAAAAAACTGAGCAAGTTAAAGAAGTTGCTACAGAAGCAAAAGCTCAGGTAAAAGAAGCAATTACTGAAACTCAAGAACACGTCAAAGAAGTTTTAAGCGAGACTCAAGAGAAAATTGAAGCTGAAACTCAAGAATTAAATAAGAATATTCAAAATCAACTTGTTCAGATTAAGCAAGATATTTTACAACGTCTTGATGTAATTAAAGCTCAGTTTAGCACTTCACAAGAAGGGTTATCTGACCTTAAAAATGCTTTGAAAGCAGAAATTAATGCACTTATTGAAGATTTAACGAAAGTGAGCAAAGAGCTTAAGGGTGATATTAGCCAGATCTCTTTGAAACACAAAGATTCTTTAAGTGAAAGTATTAAACGTACTAAAAATAATGCAGTCGAAGCTTGGAATAAAGCACGAGACAATTAATGATCTCTGCTTTGATCCAGCTATAAAAAAGCGAGAATTAATTTCTCGCTTTTTTATTTTTAGAACTGATGTAACCAGTCACGTTTATTATGGAAATCTGCACTTTTTCCACTATGCTGCATTGCATAGTACTGCATACCTTCTTTAGTCTTTAAAACTGTAGTTAAACCTAAATAAAGGTTTGACCATTTCAAGCGATGCTGTTGCATAAATTGCCCTAAATCGAGACTAACATTTAAGCCATAGTGAGTGCGCTTGAGATGATTCAGTTCAATATCGTAAGCAGCAAGGGGAGGTATACTTTCTGGATAGCGATATTCTTCAAACTGATATGACTGCCATGCTTGAGAAGGGGAGAGATTAATTTCCCGATAATAATCTTCATCATGCACGCCAACAAAAATTTCGAAACAAGTTTCTTCCCACAAAAAATCTTGACGTGGATGAGCCGAGACTTCTTGAGGCCAGACAATAAGTTGATTTGGATCACGAATCCAAAAACCGATATTTAAAGTAGAGGATGCTTGCTGTTCAATTGCGCCAACAACGGAAACAGCATAAAAACGATCAAAAGCTGAAAGTTCGTAACTTGCCATAGTTTGTCAAATTAAATTAGTTTGCTAGGTGAGCGTGACGAACAAGATTAGACAAATGTTGGTTTTGTTTAGCTGCCTTTTTGTAAAGCAAAACAATTTTACCAATTTTTTGTACAGCTTGAGCACCTGTTGCTTCTACAATTGCATCAATTGTTGCAGTACGCGCTTCACGGTCTTCACCAGCAATCTTAACTTTAATAAGCTCGTGGTCATTTAAAGCACGAAGTGTTTCTTCGATTACTGCGTCTGTTAAGCCTTGTCCACCAATCATGACAACCGGATTAAGCACATGACCAATTTGACGTAAACGTTTACGTTCATGGATAGATAAAGCGGCCATTAAAAATACCTGATTTTAAAAACGGCTTAGTATAGCAAAAAACTTAAATCCAGATGTACGAAAAACTGTATAAATAATCGATCAACATTATTGGAAAAAAACTGTAAAACTTAGTGAGATTACGCTACATCCGTACTGTAATGAGAGTAATTTTCACGTACAATGAACGATCAGAAGTTTTTTTGATATTTAGTGAGTTATGGCAACACGCATTACAAACCAGAAATTGTCGAAAAGTAGTCGTGTATGGATGAGGGAACATCTAGACGATCCTTTTGTAAAAAAAGCACAAAAGGAAGGATATCGTGCTCGAGCAGCCTATAAACTTCTTGAAATTCAAGAAAAATATAAGTTGATCAAGCCAGGCATGACTGTAGTGGATTTAGGTGCAGCTCCTGGTAGTTGGTCTCAAATCGCTGGGAAACTCGTTGGTAGCAAAGGTTTAGTGATTGCTTCCGATATTTTACCCATGGATGCTTTGCCTGATGTCACTTTTTTACAAGGCGACTTTAGAGAAGAAGATGTATTTGAAAAATTGTTAAATATTTTAAATGGGCGACAAGTAGACATTGTAATTTCTGATATGGCCCCCAATACATCAGGTAATAGGGCCGTTGATCAACCTAGACAGATTTACTTATGTGAACTGGCTTTAGATTTTGCTCAAAAGGTTCTGGCTCCTCATGGACAGTTTGTTGTTAAAGTGTTTCAGGGCACAGGATTCGATGAGTTTCGTAAACAAGTAGTTGATAGTTTTGATGTGTTAAAGACAGCAAAACCAGCAGCTTCTCGGGCGCGGTCTAAAGAGGTTTTTTTGATTGGACAAGGGCGTAAGAAAGCATTGCGATAAAGTTTACTTGCCAAGCTCCTAAAAATTGTGCATTTTGTACTTTTAGGTTATCCGCAAGCAATACAGTTGCTGCTTTTATGACGATCGGCCAAGATTGGGCATGATCAAATTAGATCGATATGGGAATAAAGCTTTGAGCGATTACTTCAAGAATGCCGTATTGTGGCTAATAATACTTGGTGTTCTGATTTTAATTTTCAGTAATATCAGTGACCGCAATAAGCCTACTGCGATGAAATATTCAGATTTTGTTGCAGCGGTGAATAGTGGTCAAATTAAGCAAGTCACAATTGACGGTTTAAATATTAATGGTGAAAAAACTAACGGATCACAGTTTGAAACTGTTCGTCCGCAAGTTGAAGACACTGAGCTTATGCCAAGCTTAAATAAACAAAATGTTGTTGTAGAGGGAACAGCTCCGCAACGTCAAGGCATTTTGATGCAACTTCTCATTGCTAGTTTCCCTGTACTGTTAATCATTTTGTTATTCATGTTCTTTATGCGTAACATGGGTGGTGGTGCAGGCGGAAAGAATGGACCGATGAGTTTTGGTAAATCAAAGGCAAAAATGCTTTCTGAAGACCAGATTAAACTCAATTTTTCTGACGTCGCCGGCTGTGATGAAGCAAAACAAGAAGTTGTTGAAATTGTAGATTTCTTAAAAGACCCTGCAAAATTCAAACGTTTGGGCGCTACTATTCCTCGTGGCGTACTTATGGTTGGCCCTCCGGGTACTGGTAAAACGTTATTAGCTAAAGCAATTGCTGGTGAAGCCAAGGTTCCTTTCTTCAGCATTTCAGGTTCTGACTTTGTAGAAATGTTCGTGGGTGTGGGTGCGTCCCGTGTCCGTGATATGTTTGAGCAAGCGAAGCGTCACGCGCCATGTATCATCTTTATTGATGAGATTGATGCAGTGGGTCGTCACCGTGGTTCAGGTACAGGTGGTGGTCATGATGAGCGTGAACAAACCTTAAACCAAATGCTTGTAGAGATGGACGGTTTTGAAGGTAATGAAGGCGTAATTGTTATTGCTGCAACTAACCGTGCTGATGTGCTTGATAAAGCATTATTGCGTCCGGGTCGTTTTGACCGTCAAGTCATGGTTGGTTTACCTGATATTCGTGGTCGTGAGCAAATTCTGAATGTACATTTGAAAAAGTTACCTTCAGTCACGGGTGTAGATATGCAAGTCTTAGCGCGTGGTACACCAGGTTTCTCTGGTGCGCAGTTGGCAAACCTTGTTAACGAAGCTGCATTATTTGCTGCACGTCGTAATAAGAATACTGTTGACATGCATGACTTTGAAGATGCAAAAGACAAAATCTACATGGGTCCAGAGCGTAAGTCGATGGTTCTACGTGAAGAAGAGCGTCGTGCTACTGCTTATCATGAAGCTGGTCATGCAATTGTGGCAGAGATTTTGCCTGGTACAGATCCTGTTCATAAAGTAACGATCATGCCACGTGGTTGGGCTTTGGGTGTTACTTGGCAGTTACCTGAACAAGACCAGATTAGCCATTATAAAGACAAGATGCTAAACGAAATTGCGATTTTGTTTGGTGGTCGTATTGCTGAAGAAGTGTTTATCCAACAGCAATCTACCGGTGCCTCAAATGACTTTGAGCGAGCTACTAAAATGGCGCGTGCAATGGTTACTAAGTACGGTATGTCTGACAAAATGGGCGTAATGGTTTACGAAGATGAAAACCAGAGTGGTTTCTTTGGAAATGTAGGTAGTCGTACGATTTCTGAGGCAACTCAACAGTTGGTTGACGAAGAAGTGCGCCGTATTCTTGATGAGCAATATAAAGTTGCGCGTAATATCTTGGAAGGTAATAAAGATATTGCACATGCAATGGTAAAAGCTTTGATGGAATGGGAAACTATTGATCGTGATCAAATTCGTGACATTATGGAAGGTCGTGAACCACAACCACCTAAGGTCTATGTTGCGGAAAATCCAGTGGCTGCATTTGAACCACCAAAAGATGGTCCATCTACACCACCACCATTGCCAGCAATGAACTAAATAATTTAAAAAAGAGTCACAGTCATGTGGCTCTTTTTTTTATACGTGTATTTCAGGCAAAGCCGAAAAGAAATCAGCAGTATATCGAGCAGAGACTTGTTAAAATATTGCTGAACATTAAATTGGAGCTTGTCATGCAGCTAATGCCTTTACCTCATCAAATTCTACAATGTGGACAACTTCAGTTAGATTTATCACATCCTCACATTATGGGTATTTTAAATGTCACTCCAGACTCTTTTAGTGATGGTGGAAAGCATAATCAGTTAGATCGGGCCGTGGCGTATGCATTAAATATGATTGAACAAGGCGCCACAATTATAGATATTGGTGGGGAGTCTACTCGACCAGGTGCATCTGAAGTAAGTGTAGAAGAAGAGGTACGACGAGTTGTTCCTGTAGTTGAAGCTTTAGCTAAATATGACGTGGTTCTTTCGATTGATACAAGTCAGCCAGATGTTATCCGTGTAGCGAAAGAAGCGGGTGCGCATATTTGGAATGATGTACGTGCACTTACTCGACCAGATGCATTAAAAACGGCAGCAGAGTTAGATATACCTGTGGTGATCATGCATATGCGTGGTGAGCCCACTACGATGAACCAGCTAGATCAATATACGGATGTTACATTGAATGTGATGCAAGAGCTTCAGCAGCGCATTAATGAGGCTCTAGCTGCTGGTGTAAAAAAGCATAATATTATTATTGATCCGGGATTTGGTTTTGCAAAAAATGCTCAGCAGAATTTAAAACTATTAAAAGAGTTTTGGAAGCTTAATGATATGGGTTATCCAATTTTATCGGGTCTTTCTCGTAAACGTTTTATTGGTGAAGCTTTACAGGGTGCAGCAGCAGATCAGCGTGCAGTAGGAAGCGCTACGGGGCATTTGCTTAGTATTCAGCAAGGAGCATCCATTGTTCGTGCACATGATGTAAAAGCCATGCATGATGCAATTCTCGTTTGGAAAGCGATGGAACAAGCTTGAAAAATAAGCTTTTATAAACAAATCATGATTAATTAATTTCATAGATTGGATGATTGAGTCAGGGAAAATTGTCGTTATTATTTTGAAAATATGTTATAAGCGGCAGGTTTCTGCTGCTGTGTAAACTTTTGTATGTTCGAAGACTTACTTCTCCCAATGTTTGATGATGAGTATTATCCAGATATTTTAGTCGCTGAACTCAAGCAGTTAATTGAACAATTTGCCAAAAAAGTTCAAAAGTCTGCTTTAGCTGATCAGGATATCTATCGATATGCTCATCAAACTGTTATTGAAATTAATGAAATGAAACCACAGTTCGAAGATCTGGATTCTTCACTAGATGATAGTGCTGCTGACTATATTGCTGAGGCAATGATGATGGTGGCGCAGGGTGCAGGATATTTAGATCTTGAGATGGAAGAGCTGGTTGTGAATCGAGAGTGGTGATTACTCTCGATTCTCAATATTTTCAAATGCATCTAATAAATGACAAGATGCCTTTGAATGAATTTCGTTTATTTCTTTAATTTTTAACACTAAAACACCATTCTCTTGATAATCGGCATCTGCTAATAAACTGATCCAATAGGGTTCTCGTTCTTGTTGTAATGCTTTGAATTTATCTATGATCTGCTCAGGTGCTTTAATTAAGTAATCATCTTTGATAATAGAACAGCGTGAAAAGTACCAGTTGTCATCTTTGAAAGAAATAGTGCCAGAAAAAAGATCTGTAGCGTAAACCTTGGATATAGAAAGGATGCTACACAGAAGTAATAATATTCTTATCATAAAATTCATTTTAATTAGGTATAAAAAAACCAGCTTACGCTGGATTCTTTGTAACACCAAATTCAATATTAGAAAATGGTGCCCGGGGCCGGACTCGAACCGGCACGCTTTGTGGGCGGGGGATTTTAAATCCCCTGTGTCTACCTATTTCACCACCCGGGCATGTGCGCAATAATAGATGACAAGACGGGGATTGGCAAGAGAAAATCAGATAGTTTGCTTTATTTTCAATCAGTTCGTACATGTATTTAAAAATAAGGTCTACTTAAGTCATAATTTCTTCATCAAATTGATATCAGTTGTTCATCTTATCTACTTAAGTTTAAGGCACTCATTGCTTAAAACTTAGGTAGTTGTATGTCAGAGAAAATTTCACGCCGAGAATTAATTCAAAAAAGTCTATTCGGTTTTGGGGCGCTGTCTTTGCCTGTGGCTTTTACGGGTTGTAATGATGGCTCAGACGATGAAAGTGCAGAGGCACAAGCAGATTTTTTACATGGAGTTGCGAGCGGCGACCCTTTGCAGGATAAAGTGATTTTATGGACGCGATTAACACCAGTAGATCTTAGTGCGCGCCTTAAAGTTATGTGGGAAATTGCCACTGATAACCAGTTTAAGCAGAATTTAAAGACGGGGATGGTTGAAACGACCAAGACTGACGACTTCACGGTGAAGGTGGATGCAGCAGGACTACAGGCGAATACCATTTATTATTATCGTTTCCGTTTTGGTAATAAAATTTCATCTGTCGGTCAAACTAAAACACTACCAATAAGCACCAATAAAGTTAGTTTTGCCGTATGTTCTTGTTCGAATTATCCCGCTGGTTACTTTTATGTTTACCGTGAAATGGCAAAGCAGAATGTTGATGTCATTATTCATTTAGGTGATTATATTTATGAGTATGGGGCAGATGGTTATGCGGCGGAAGATGCAGAAAAACTTGGTCGAACCTTACCAACAGATAATAATAAAGAAATTATAAAACTAGAGGATTATCGCAAACGTTATGCACTTTATCGTCAGGACAAAGATTTGCAGGTAGCTCACCAGCGTCATCCTTTTATTGTAATTTGGGATGATCATGAGTTAGCAAATGATACTTGGCGTGATGGGGCCGAAAATCATGAAAGTGATGAAGGGTCTTTTTCTGATCGTAAATTAGCTGCTCTACAAGCTTATTTTGAATGGATGCCTATTCGCCCAGTTTCTAGCACAGATCATTTAAATATTTATCGACAGTTTAATTTTGGCTCACTGGTTGAGTTGACGATGTTGGATACACGTATTATTGCGCGTGATAAACAGCTTGAATATGCTGATTATATGACAGCTGTTGGTTTGGATGCTCAAAAGTTTCAGGCTGACTTAACTGATCCAAAGCGTACTTTAATGGGTTATACACAAAGGGATTGGTTGATTGATAGATTGAAGCAATCTACAGCAACATGGAATGTGATTGGTCAGCAAGTTCTAATGAGTAAAATGTGGATTCCTGCCGAGTTATTGTTGTCTTTAGGACAAATTACTTCGGGTGGAGCTTCGGCTGAAATCTTGGCTAAAATGAATGCTCAAATTACAGAGCTAGTCACCTTGAAATTACGATTGGAACAGGGCGATCCAACTTTAACTGTTCAGGAAAAGACACGAGTCACAACAGTAGTGCCATATAATCTTGATGCTTGGGATGGTTATTATGCTGAACGTGAAACCGTATATGAAAACTTAGCTAGTTTGAATAAGAAAGTTATTGTTCTGGCAGGCGATACTCATAATGCTTGGGCATCTTATTTGTATAGTCAAAAAGGTCAATATGTAGTTGTTGAACTAGCAACGAGTTCCGTTTCTTCGCCAGGGCTAGAAAAATATTTAAGTATTCCAATGGCTCAATTACAACAATTTGAATTTGCTTTTACTACGCTTATTGATGAGTTAGCTTATTGTAATTTAAACCAGCGTGGCTATTTGGTGGTTACACTAGATGATAAGCGGGTGCAGTCGGACTGGATATTTGTAGATTCAATTAAAAATGCAGAATATAAATTAGATACAAGTAGGCAATATCAATTGGTGTTAGATATGAATTTGACGCCTGAAAAAGATAAGCAAAAAACTGCTTAAATAGACGGGAGAGGGGTGCTAATAAGTACCCTTTTTTATAGACATAAAAAAACCAGCTTACGCTGGATTTTTTATTGCACCACTTTCAGTATTAGAAAATGGTGCCCGGGGCCGGACTCGAACCGGCACGCTTTGTGGGCGGGGGATTTTAAATCCCCTGTGTCTACCTATTTCACCACCCGGGCTTTACCAAATTTGGAGGCGGAGGTCGGAATCGAACCGGCGTCCACGGAGTTGCAGTCCGCTGCATGACCACTCTGCCACCCCGCCTACATTTGGTGATGCACATATTAGCAACCTTTACAGAAAAAACAATACTGTTTTTAGAGAAGATGAACATAAAAGCAACATCTAGAATAAAATTGTCCAAATAATCATGTATTATTGGCACATTGAATTCATGTCTACCTTGGAGATGTGCTGTGGCATTGGTTTTAGACGGTCGTGCATTAGCAAAGCAAATTGAAGAAAATTTGTCGGTACGTGTTGAAGCTTTAAAAGCTAAAACAGGTCGTACCCCGATTTTAGCGACTATTTTGGTTGGGGATGATGGCGCATCTGCAACTTATGTGCGCATGAAAGGAAATGCTTGCCGTCGAGTAGGCATGGACTCTTTGAAAATTGAATTATCACAAGAAACAACAACAGAACAATTATTAGCAGAAATTGAAAAGCTTAATGCCAATCCAGATGTACACGGTATCCTTTTACAGCATCCAGTACCTGAACAGATTGATGAACGCGCATGTTTTGATGCGATTTCGTTAGCTAAAGATGTAGATGGCGTAACTTGCCTCGGCTTTGGGCGTATGGCAATGGGTGAAGCTGCATATGGTTCAGCGACTCCAGCAGGCATTATGACCATTTTAAAAGAAAACAACATTGAAATTGCTGGCAAACATGCAGTTGTTGTTGGTCGTTCAGCAATTTTAGGTAAACCAATGGCAATGATGCTTTTACAAGCTAATGCAACGGTAACGATTTGCCATTCACGTACTCAGAATCTACCTGAGCTTGTGAAACAAGCTGATATTATTGTTGGTGCTGTGGGTAAGGCGGAACTTATTCAAAAAGATTGGATTAAATCAGGTGCAGTGGTTGTCGATGCTGGTTTCCATCCTCGTGATGGCGGTGGTGTAGGCGACATCCAACTACAAGGTATCGAAGAAATTGCTTCTGCTTATACACCAGTACCAGGTGGTGTAGGTCCAATGACAATTACAACTTTGATTCGTCAAACTGTAGAAGCTGCTGAAAAAGCTTTAGGTTAATTTAATTAACGCTAGGTAGTTATTGATACGCGTAACCGTCATCCGCAATTGTTTGAGGCAGGATTACATTAAAATTTAATGTTTTTGCGATGCTATCGAGTGTAGATAGTATTTGTCGAGTTTTGCGGATGACAATGGTTTTGCCTACTTTTCCCGAAAGCCTTGCGAAGCAGGGCTTCTCAGGTCTAACAGAAGGTTATTCTAAAAATTCAAATCATAATGGAATGACTCTGTTATGCTTGTTATATAAACGAATTAAAAGAACTCTGATGAGCTGCACCTTTCAACTTACCAAAGCCCCTGAACATTTACTTCAAGCCTTGCATGAAGTGATCCCTCATTGTGAGTTAATGGCACAGCAGTTGCCTGAAACGCTTATTTCTTTATGGTTGATTCCACCAGTTTTTCCAACTGATCGCTTAGATGATGAGGTGATTCGCCGAATCTGGAATGACACGCCGTACTGGATTTTTTGCTGGGCATCTGGTTTAGCAATGGCGCAGTGGTTGCTTGCAGAGCCGCATCATGTCAAAGGTAAAGTCGTACTGGATTTTGGTGCAGGCTCAGGTGTGGTTGCAATTGCAGCAAAAATGGCTGGTGCTAAAAGAGTAATTTGTTGCGATATTGATCAAATTAGTCTTGCAGCTTGCCGTGAAAATGCTTTGTTAAATGATGTTGAACTGGAATATTTAGACGATTTATATAAAGCAGAGCAAGTTGATGTTTTATTGGCAGCTGATGTGTTATATGACCAATGTAATCGTTTCTTTTTAGATGAGTTCTTGAAATTCGCGCCAGAAGTCTGGGTCGCAGATAGCCGTGTTAAAAACTTTAGCCATCCTAAATATCAAAAGATTGATGAAAGAAGTGCATCAACATGGCCAGACCTTGATGAAGCTAAAGAATTTAGAAATGTAAGTTTTTATAAGACGCTGTAAGAGAACAGCGTCTTATTTATATTATGAGCAGGTATAACGAACGACTTTTAGCGTACTTGGGCGTGCTTCAAGCGCTTGGCGAGTTGCATAATCTTCGCCATTGTTTAAACTTGGCGTATTAGATAAACCAAATGAGGCACGAGTTTCCCCCAATTGAACACCATAATGTTCTTGTTGAGCAGGGTTTGAAATCTCATTAATGCTTAGAACTGATAATTTATAAACTTTTTGAGCACCTAATACATTTTGACAAGCACGTTGTAATTTACGTTCATCTAACTGCTGATTAGTGCGGCTAGCCAATGTATAAGCTAAAGTTGCCGAAGTTTTTGTTTGGTTTTCAATTTGATAGCCAGTTGAGCCATTATATTGTCGAGGGGTGGTCTGACAAGCACTTAAAATAAACATGCTGCTTAATGCCAAACATAAAATACTTCTATTCATCAGTATCATCCTTATATTCTTATCTCTAGTATCTCATAAAACACAACGATTGTTGGGGCTTAATCGCACGATTTAAGCTAACATCGACTGGCGATATTAGCTCTTATTGCTAAAATATTAATGTTCTTTAATTTTTGAATGATGCTTGGTATCTTTCATAAAAATATAAATAATAAGTGAAATGAAGATCATAATACTGACATAAATAAAGTACCAAGATTCATGTCCAGCTTCTTTAAAACTTAAAGCAAAGAACTCTGCTGTGCCGCCAAACAAGGTATTGGCAATCGCGTAGGGTAAAGCTACCCCTAAAGCCCGAATATGCGCAGGAAAGAGCTCAGCTTTAACCACGGCATTAATTGAAGTATAACCTGTTACCATGACTAGGCCTGCCAAGCATAACCAGAAAGCAGTCCAATAGTTATGTGTGGTGGCAAGAGCATTGAATAAAATATAAGTGAATAAAACCCCAGTCACACCAAAGGCAATCATAAGTGGTTTACGCCCGATTCGGTCTGATAAAGCGCCGGCTACTGGTTGTAAACACATAAAAATGAACAGCGCTAGAGTGGTGATTTGGGTTGCTTCCGGTTTGGTAAAACCTGATGTATTTACTAAATATTTTTGTAGATAAGTAGTGTAAGTATAAAAAGCTAAAGTACCACCGGCTGTTAAGAACAATACTGTAAAAGCTTCTTTAGGATAATGCTTGAATAAGGCAAACATACCTGATTTTGGTTGGTCTGTTTCAGCTTGAGCATTTTTAAAAGATTGTGTTTCTAATAAGCCACGACGAATACGGAAAACAACAATTGCAAGTAAAGCGCCAATAAAGAATGGAATGCGCCATCCCCAATCATGCAACTGTTGTTCGGTTAATACCATTTGTAAGATTAAAAGAACACATAAAGCCGTCAGTTGTCCTGCAATTAAGGTTACATATTGGAAGCTTGAGAAAAAACCACGCCGATTTTTTTCAGCCATTTCACTTAAATAAGTGGCGCTCGCGCCATATTCACCACCTACGCTTAAACCTTGAATTAAACGAGCGACGACTAATAAAAGCGGGGCAAATACACCAATACTTTCATAACTTGGTGTCACAGCAATAAGAAGTGAACCTACACACATTAACGTGACAGAAAGTGTAAGTCCGGATTTACGGCCTTTACGGTCTGAATAAATCCCCATAATCCATGCACCGATTGGGCGCATTAAAAAACCTACAGCAAAAATGGCGGCAGCTTGAAGTAGTTGTGCAGTTTGGCTACCTTTGGGGAAAAAGGCATGAGCAAAATAGAGTGTAAATGCAGCATATACATACCAGTCATACCATTCGACGAGGTTACCGGCAGACCCACCTAAAATTGATTTTACGCGGGTTTTTGTATCTAAATGACTTTGTGGAGTTGTTGCGGTAGAAGGTTGATCAACCATGGGTCGCTCCATGTTTCGCTTGGGTTGAATATTAAAGAGAAAAAATTATTCCGTTTTACATAGTTATCTAGAGGAGTATTCCACTTTATTTTTTTTATGTCTGTAAAACAATGTTTATTATTTAAGCAAAGAAATATGTTGAATATTCATGTGATTTTAAATTAGACAGTCAATATTTTTAGCAGCAAAACTTTGCCAATATCTTGAGTGAACTTTAAGTTTGATAAAAAATCGGCAACGAAAAGAGGTGGATTAACGTAAAATACATATATTCGTTAAAATCAATGATATATTCCAAAGAAAATTTTAAAGAATACAGTTAGGCATGGTTCCCTTGGTGACATGAACTAGATGTATATGTGTAAATATAGAAAGGGACATTCAGATGTCAAACTGCCCGAAAAAATATATTGTTGCTTTTGATCAGGGAACGACTAGCTCGAGAGCAATAGTTTTAGATCACGATGCAAATGTTGTAAGTATTGCTCAAAAAGAATTTACCCAGATTTATCCTCAACCAGGTTGGGTGGAACATGACCCCATGGAGATCTGGGCAACACAAAGTGCAGTGTGGGTAGAAGCATTGGCACAGGCTGGAATTAAAAGTGAGCAAGTTGCTGCAATAGGTATTACAAATCAGCGAGAAACCACCATCATATGGGATAAAAAAACAGGAAAACCTATTTACAATGCCATTGTCTGGCAAAGCCGCCAAACTACAGAAATATGCAATCAATTACAAAAGGCAGGTTGGCAAGATCATGTTCGCAAAGTAACAGGTTTAGTGATTGACCCGTATTTTTCTGCTACTAAAATCAAATGGATTTTGGACCATGTAGAGGGAAGTCGTGAACGTGCCGAGCGGGGAGAATTGCTATTTGGTACGGTTGACACATGGCTAATCTGGAAACTGACCAATGGCGCCGCACATGTAACTGACTTTACCAATGCATCACGCACTATGTTATTTGATATTGAAAAGCTAGAGTGGGATGAATCACTTTTACAAGCTTTAGATATTCCTAAAGCAATCTTGCCTGAGGTCCGTAGCTCTTCAGAAGTTTATGGTTATACCCATACAATTAGTGGTCAGGAAGTCGGAATTCCAATTGCAGGTATTGCCGGTGATCAACAAGCTGCTCTTTTTGGGCAAATGTGTGTAGAACCGGGACAAGCAAAAAACACTTATGGTACAGGCTGCTTCCTGTTAATGAATACGGGGAAAAAAGCTGTCAGATCAGAGCATGGATTACTGACCACAATTGCGTGTGGTGCAAACGGTGAAGTGAACTATGCTTTAGAGGGCGCCGTATTTAATGGTGGTTCTTGTGTTCAGTGGCTTCGTGATGAGCTGAAAGTGATTAAGAATGCTAAAGACTCGGAGCTTTACGCAACACGTGTAAAGGATAGTAATGGCGTATATGTTGTACCTGCCTTTACGGGGTTAGGTGCACCTTATTGGGACCCGACTGCTCGGGGGGCGATTTTTGGTCTCACACGTGGAGCGAGTATAGAACATATTATTCGTGCAACTTTAGAGTCAATTGCTTACCAGACAAGAGATGTACTTGATGCGATGCAGCAAGATGCAGAAGAAGAATTACGTACATTAAGAGTTGATGGTGGCGTAACTGCGAATAACTTCTTAATGCAATTTCAGGCTGATATTTTAGCAACGCCAGTTGAAAGACCAACCATGAAAGAAACAACGGCTTTAGGGGCTGCGTTTCTTGCTGGATTGGCAACAGGTTTCTGGCTAGATTTGAATGAATTAAGGAATAAGTCTGCGATAGAGAAAGTTTTCGAACCACGTATGAGCCTTGAAGAAACTGAAGTCATGTATAAGGGGTGGTTGAAGGCAGTTCAGCGTAGTCAAAATTGGGCAGAGGATTGATGTCTTCTTGAATTAATTAAAGAGCAGAGTAATCAATGAAGAGCTAACCTAGTAGGTATTTAAAATTGATTATTCTGCTTTTTTGATTGTTGTTTCATCAATTTGATGTTTTAATTTTTAATAACATAAACAATAAAAAGAAAATGAGAAATGACAGTACAAGCTAATGATTATTCAAAAATATATGATATTGCTGTGATTGGTGGCGGTATTAATGGTGTCGGAATTGCTAATGATGCGGCAGGCCGCGGATTATCCGTATTTTTATGTGAAAAAGACGATTTAGCTAGTCATACCTCATCTGCGAGCAGCAAATTAATTCATGGCGGTTTACGCTATTTAGAACATAAAGAATTTCGGTTGGTTAGAGAAGCTTTAGCAGAGCGTGAAGTCTTGTTGGCTAAAGCACCTCATATTATTAAACCAATGCGTTTTATTATGCCTCATCGACCACATTTACGTCCTGCATGGTTAATTCGGGCAGGCCTATTTTTTTATGATCATTTAGGAAAACGAGAAAAATTATTAGGGTCAAATCTCATTTATTTCAAAGAAGATAGTCCTTTAAAACCAGCTATAACCCGTGGCTTTGAATATTCTGACTGTACTGTAGATGATGCACGTCTTGTCGTATTAAACGCATTACAAGCGAAAGAGAATGGGGCTAAAGTTGTAACACGAACCCGATGTATTAAGGCTTATAGACAACAAGAGTTGTGGCATCTGGAATTACAAAATGGGACTGAATTTTATCAAATACGTGCAAAAGTCTTAGTGAATGCAGCAGGCCCTTGGGTCGAAGAAATTGTTAGCAAAAACCTACAGTTAAAATCGCCATATCAAGTTCGGCTTATACAAGGAAGTCATATTGTTGTGCCTAAACTGTATGATTGCCATAAAGCTTTTATTATGCAAAACGAAGATCGACGTATTGTGTTTGCCATTCCTTATTTAGAAAAATACACATTAATAGGTACGACAGATCAGGAATATTTGGATGATCCACAGAAGGTAGAGATTACGGAAGTTGAAGTAGATTATCTTTTAATGGTGACAAATTCACATTTTAAAAAGCAGCTCACCCGTGCAGATATTGTAAGTCAGTTCTCGGGAGTCCGAGCGTTATGTGATGATGAGTCAGATAACCCTTCGGCAGTTACACGTGACTATACTGTGGCGTTGCAAGTGGAAGATAAAACCACTCCCTTGCTGTCCGTATTTGGTGGAAAGATTACGACCTACCGGAAATTAGCGGAATCAGCTCTGGAACAACTTAGCCCATTTTTCATAGAAATGGGAGAGGAGTGGACCGCAAATGAAGTATTACCTGGTGCAGAGAATTGGACCACACTTGAAGATTTAGTTATAAGGATTCAAAACCAAGTGGAAGGGGTAACTGAGCAGCTTGCTACGCGCTGGGCAAATGCGTATGGCTCTAGAGTTTGGAATATTTTGCATGAGCAAAAAACTCTTGAACAGTTAGGACAAGATTTTGGTCATGGTTTATTTGAATCTGAAGTTCAGTATTTATGTGAAAATGAATGGGCAAATACGGCAGAAGATATATTGTGGCGTAGAACTAAGCTAGGTTTGGCATTTGATGAAAAACAAGTAAAATATTTGGAAAGCTATTTGGCTGGACGTCGACAAAAAGATGATGCCGCATAATAAAAAAGGCCGCACATGGCGACCTTTTTTATATTTAGCAATTAGAAGCCAGTTTTTACAGCTTCAAGTAAAGCTGTTTGACGTTCTTTTAATGCTTTTGGTAAGCGTTCACCAAGTTTATTGAATAATTCAGTGTGGCTTTCAATTTCAGTAACCCACTGATCTTTATTTTGAGCTGTGATAAGGTCAAATTCTTCTTTAGAGAAATCAGTACCTTCCCAGTTCAAGTCATCGTAAGTTGGAACAAGACCAATTGGTGTTTCAACAGCGTTTGCACGACCTTCACAACGGTCAATGATCCACTCAAGAACACGCATGTTTTGACCGAAACCAGGCCATACGAAGTTGCCTTCAGCATCACGACGGAACCAGTTTACGTTGAAGATTTTTGGTAATTTATTACCAGCAGCTTCAGCTTTTGTACTTACTTCTTCACCAAGGCTTAACCAGTGATCGAAGTAGTCAGCCATGTTGTAGCCAGCAAATGGAAGCATCGCGAATGGGTCACGACGAACGATACCTTGTTGACCAACAGCAGCAGCAGTGGTTTCTGAACCCATAGTTGCAGCTTTATAAACGCCATCAACCCAATCAAAAGCTTCAGAAACTAAAGGAACCGTATCTGCACGGCGACCACCGAAGATAAATGCAGAAATCGGAACGCCTGCTGGATTTTCCCAGTCAGCATCGATAGAAGGGCATTGACCAGCAGCAACAGTGAAGCGCGCATTTGGATGAGCAGCTTTTTCACCATTTACGTGAGGTTGACCTTTCCAGTTAGTTAAGTTAGTTGGAATTTCTTTAGAAAGACCTTCCCACCATACTTGACCATCATTAGTTACCGCAACGTTTGTATAGATAACATCTTTGTGAAGAGTTGCCATACAGTTAGGGTTAGTTTTGGTATTTGTACCAGGAGCAACACCAAAGAAACCAGCTTCTGGATTGATTGCGTATAGACGACCATCTTCACCTGGTTTGATCCAAGCAATATCGTCACCTACAGTCTCAATTTTCCAGCCTTCATAGCCTGCTGGTGGAATTAGCATTGCAAAGTTTGTTTTACCACATGCAGATGGGAATGCTGCAGCGATATAGTGTTTTTCACCTTGTGGATTAGTTACACCAAGAATAAGCATATGTTCAGCTAACCAACCTTGTTCGCGTCCCATAACAGAAGCGATACGAAGTGCTAAACATTTTTTACCAAGTAATGCGTTACCGCCATAACCAGAACCGTAAGACCAGATTTCACGAGTTTCTGGGTAATGAACGATGTATTTTTCAGGGTTACAAGGCCATGCAACGTCTTTTTGCCCTTCAGTGAGTGGAGCACCTACGGTATGAATACAAGGAATAAATTCGCCGTCTGTACCTAACACGTCGTAAACTGCTTTACCCATACGTGCCATTTTGCGCATGCTAACAGCAACGTAAGGAGAGTCAGTTAACTCAATGCCGATATGAGCAATATGGCTTCCAAGTGGACCCATAGAGAAAGGCACAACGTACATTGTACGACCTTCCATTGACCCTTCAAACAAACCATTTAACTTTTCACGCATAACAGCTGGTTCTTCCCAGTTGTTTGTCGCGCCAGCATCTTCTTTCTTTTGAGAGCAAATGTAGGTACGATCTTCAACACGTGCAACATCAGATGGATCAGAATTTGCAAGATAAGAACCAGGATGTTTTTCTTGGTTTAATTTCTGCATGGTGCCGTTAGCGATCATCAAGTCGATTAGACGTTGATACTCTTCTTCGCTTCCGTCACACCATTCGATTTTTGCTGGTTTGGTTAAGTTTGCAATTTCTTCAACCCATGCGATAAGCTTAGGATGACGAACGAATTCTGGTGCGTTCACTGTGGTCATGGTGAGGCCTATTCAAAATATGTACAACAATGTACAAGTCATTCATTGAGGTACAATGAAAGATCAAATAAAAAAGTGGCTGTATTAAAGCATAAAATCATAAAAAAAATAAGACTAAAGAATAAGAAATAGATATTTTGGTTTTAAATTTTTCTTGATTAAAATCATCGTCTTATTGTTTTTTAGGGTGTTTTATTCTTTACATTTTTATGTTGTATGTGTGTTATTTATATTATTTATTTATTTTAAAATCAATGACTTGATGTTTAAATTTTTCTTGAGAATTATTATTGATTAAACAAATGATCATCATTCGAAATTTACATAAAGAGACTTTTATTAGGCGATTTTCTATACAAAATATAGGGTAAATCTTCTTTAAGATAATAAAAATGCGGACTTTAAAACCTCTCTCTATCATCTATAACCAGAAATCGGGTTTTCATGCTTCAAAACATGAAGATATGTATGAACAATTAATGACTGTACTTACCGAATTTGGTTTTGAAATACAAGTTTTTGAATTAGCAGAGGAGGTCACCTTTGATGATTTGATGGATAAAGTCATCCATCGGCATAGTCAAAGTGCAAATTTAGGCGTTGTTGTTGCAGCTGGTGGGGATGGGACGTTAAATGCAGTAGCTTCAAAACTTCGACATACCAATATCCCTATGGGAATTTTACCTTTGGGGACTTTTAACTACGTCGCTAAAGTTTTAGATATTCCTTTAGATTTGTTAGAAGCGGCTGAAGTCATCGCTATAGGTACACCTAGATCAGTACATGTGGCAGCAATTAATGATCATATTTATTTGAATAATGCGAGCTTAGGTCTTTATCCATTATTTATAAAAAAACGCGAGCTTTATAATCAATATTTAGGAAGATTACCCTTACATGCATATACATCTGCTTTGGATGTTTTATTAAGAGAAAATAAATCCATGAAACTCTCCGTCACGGTTGATGGAAATAAATATCCAGTTAAAACACCACTAATTTTCTTTGGTAATAATCAATTGCAACTATGTGATATGAAATTAAGAATTGCTGATTGTGCTGCACAGGGGAGAGTTGCTGGAGTGGTCATTACGAAAAGTGATAGGCTTAGTTTATTACACATGTTATGGCAATGGATTCAGGGCAAAGTTGAAGATGCACAAGATGTATATAGCTTTTGTGCAGATCATGTTGTTGTAGATTGTGCAAAAAAATCTAAACTCACAGTTGCATTGGATGGTGAAATAATAGAGATGAAAACACCTTTAAATTTCACTGTAGAGAAGAATGCTTTAAATATTATGGTGCCAAATGTTATTACATCTGTCTGATTTACACTTTGGGACAGAAAAAGAAGAGTGTTTAGATGCAATAAAAAGTTTCTGTATTCAGCAACAGCCTGAAGTTATTGTGGTGAGCGGTGATATTACTCAACGTGCTCGATATGAACAATTCTTTAAATGCCGACAGTTTTTAGATAGCCTTAATATTCCTTATCTTATTGTACCGGGGAATCACGATATTCCTTTGTATCATGTCTGGAACCGGTTTTTTTCTCCGTTTACCCGATATCAGTATTTTTTTGGTCAGCTTGAGCCTACATTAGAAACTGAGCATTTTTATATTGTTGGCGTAAATAGTATACGCCGCCGTTATCATACTCGTGGTCATATTTCGATTGAGCAAATTCAGAATACATATGAACGGCTAGAACAAGGACCAGCTCATAAACTTAAGTTAGTTGTTTTTCATCAGCCTTTTTATACTCCACCTGATGACGAGCACGGTATTAAAGATTGCCCCGTATTAGGGAAAATGGCTTTAGAAAAATGGAGTACAACAGGGCTATTTGGGATGTTGCATGGGCATCTGCATAAAACGGCTGTATATGATTTAACACAGATTTATCATCTCGGAATAGATCATCCTATTTATGATATTCACGCAGGTACAGCCACATCTAGCCGTTTGCATTATCATGTTCCTAATAGTTTTAACGTCATTTCAAATGAAGGGAAAATTGACCATTATTGGTTTAATTACGATTTAAAGATTTTTCAATTAATTTAATTTATAAAAATTATATAAGACACTTAATTTAAGAGTAGATTGATAAAATTTTATCCATTACAATTCCTAAGCTTTAAATTCTATATATAGGGAATAGGAAAACATTCTAAATGTTTTATCATTTTAAAATAATATTAATGGATACATAAAAATTTTTAACTATATAAAAAGCCGCGATTTTTAAGCAGCTATAATAAAGGGTTTAGTATTTTATGGAATTTAATAATATTTTATAAAAATGAGTTCTATTTTACTTAATATTTTAGAAAAACTTAATAATTATTTAAAATTTCATGGTGGAAAAATGGTACAAGTATCATTAATGGCAAATAACGCTTCAAAAAATAATACAGTTGATATTCATATAGGCCAGACAAAAAATATTGTAATAGATCCCCAAACAATCGCAAAATTAGATATAAGTCCAGACAAAATTTCCTCAATAACAAGAGAGGGAAATAAAGCAATTATTCATCTAAAAGATGGAACTGAAATTGTTTTAGAAAACTTTTTTATCAGCGAAAACCCGCAAATTCTTTTAAATGAAGGGCAGAGTTATTGGACTGCCAGTTTAGGTGAAGATGCTACCGGACAGACTACTGTTAATTATTTAGAAATAAAAGATGCAGCAAAGTTTATAGACTCATCATCTTCTGTACCTCTCTGGACTGGGGTGGTCAGTGCTTTAGCGGGCGCAGGAACAATTGCTTTATTGTCGCGGAAAGATGCTAAAGATACGACGCCTCCTGAGCCGGGTAATTTGAATCTCAAAAATCTTTTGGATTCAGGGGCTTCAACGACCGATCAGATCACTCAAGATAAAAACTTCAATTTAAAGATTGAGGGACAAGAAAGTGGTAGTAGAGTAACGTATTTGGTTTCTACTGATGAAGGAAAGACTTGGCAAGAAACAACAGTAGCTCAAAAAGATTTAGCTGATGGAATTTATCTTTACAAAGCTATCGTGACAGATCGAGCTGGGAATGCATCTGAAACTGCTGTACAAAAAGTAGTTGTGGATACTACAGCACCTCAAGCAGGTGAAGTGACTTTATCTGATTTGTCCGATACAGGTGTTTCGGCAACAGACCAGATCACACAAGATAATAGTTTTACTTTGAAGTTAGCCCAACCGGTTGTTATCGGCGAACAAGCAGCTTTACTAGATCATTATGAAATTTCTAAAGATGACGGAAAGACTTGGCAGGTAACAACAGCTGATCAAAAAGATTTAGCTGATGGTGTTTACCAATATAAAGCTGTGGTGACAGATCTTGCAGGGAATACCTCAGAAACCGCTGTACAAAAAGTAGTTGTTGATACAACGGCGCCGAAAGCAGGTGAACTAACTTTATCTGATTTGTCCGATACAGGTGTTTCAGCAACAGACCAGATTACGCAAGATCAAACTTTTGATTTAAAGATTAGTGGACAAGAAGTAAATAGCCAAATCACTTACTGGATATCGAAAGATGATGGTAAGACGTGGCAAGAAACAACAGTAGCTCAAAAAGATTTAGCTGATGGAAGTTATCTTTACAAAGCTGTAGTAACAGACATTGCAGGTAATATCTCAGAAACTGCTATACAAAAAGTGGTTGTGGATACCACAGCACCGCAAGCAGGTGAACTAACTTTATCTGATTTGTCCGATACAGGTGTTTCTGTAACTGATCAGATTACGCAAGATAATAGTTTTACTTTGAAGTTGGCTCAACCGATTGTTATCGGCGAACAAGCAGCTTTACTAGATCATTATGAAATCTCTAAAGATGAAGGAAAGACTTGGCAGGAAACAACAGCTGATCAAAAAGATTTAACGGATGGTGTTTACCAATATAAAGCTGTGGTGACAGATCTTGCAGGGAATACATCAGAAACTGCTTTACAAAAAGTAGTTGTTGATACAACGGCGCCGAAAGCAGATGAACTAACTTTATCTGATTTGTCCGATACAGGTGTTTCAGCAACAGACCAGATCACACAAGATAATAGTTTTACTTTGAAGTTGGTTCAACCTATTGTGATTGGAGAACAAGCTGCTTTATTAGATCATTATGAAGTTTCAACAGATGACGGAAAGACTTGGCAGGTAACAACAGCTGATCAAAAAGATTTAGCTGATGGTGTTTACCAATATAAAGCTGTGGTGACAGATCTTGCAGGGAATACATCTGAAACCGCTGTCCAAAAAGTAGTAGTAGATAATTCTTTAAATATTCAAGCAAGTACAGTAACTGTTAAACCAATTACTGAAGATAATAAGATAAGTCTAGTTGAAAAAGATCAGATTATTTCGATAAAACTGGAAATCGATAATCTACCAACAGATTTAAATAGCTCACTGACTTCAATAAATACGACATTAAATGATGTTGTTTATAACTTTCATTTTGATGAAGCAACCCAAGAATGGGTTGCCGAAATTCCAGCAGATCTTCTGTGGTCAGAACAGTTGGAAACTAATATATCAGTTGATATTAGTCTTACTGACCAAGCTGGCAATACAGCGATTATTCAACAGGTACATAGTTATAGTGTAGACCATACTCCAAATTCGCCAATACTAGATTCTTTAACTTTCAACAATATAGATGGAGCTATTATTTCAGGTAGTGGTTATAAAGGAAGCAAGATTGATATCTACAATAAAAATGGTGATTGGCTTGCAAGTACAATAACTAATGATGAGGGTAAATTTACTCTACAAGACCTTTCAATTAGTTCAAATCAAGAAGTTTATGCAGTTGCTACTTATAATGGATACAGCAGTGAAAATTCATTAATTGGTCTAGTTACTGAAGTTCCAGCTCTTAGTATTTTACGAATTAGTCCAGAAGGTGTAATCAGCGGTTATGCGACTGAGGGTAGTCATTTTATTGTAAAAGATCAGAATGGAAATATTTTACAAGAATTTAATTCTACTGCTTTTAATGACTCAGGTATTATGCCATTTAGTATAATGGCATTAGGTGAAGTAAGACCATTTACTTTGTCTCTCGATCAGCCTTTAAAGGAAGGGACTCAAATTATTATCTCTACAGATAAAGATAATATTTCAGGCCATCCGCAATATATTACAGCAGACTATACCCCCGCAGTATTTTTAGAAACTCCACAATTTGATATCAGTGGTGAAACTTTATCAGCACATGTTAATGAACCTAACAGCTTTATCCTTGTATTTTCAGGAACAGGAAATCTAATCGCTAACGGTGTTACAGATGAGCAAGGTTTTGCAAGTTTACATGTGTTCCAATTTTTAAAAGAAGGCGAATCGGTTACCGTACAAGTAGTAGATAAAAATCAGAATATTAGTGAAGTTGTAATCGAGGTTCCAAACTTTGCTTATATTCCACATGTTGAACGTATTACACAAGAAGGTTTAATTTCTGGGGTTGCTGAAGATAATAGTACGGTCATTGTGCGTGATGCTGAGGGTAATGAATTAGGAAAACTTACATTAGGCGATGACAATAGTGGGAGTGACTTTAGTCATTTTAGCTTGAGTGTAAACCGTCCTTTAATTGATGGAGAGCAGATTTTCGTTCAAATTATTGATAATAAAGGCCTAATGAGCCCTGAACAGAATATTATTGTAGATCTGACTCCGCCACCTGTTCCAACAGATTTAAATTTCAATGATGCTGGTGATTTAGTTTATGGTCATGCAGAACCTTTCTCTGAAATTTTAGTTAAAGATGGGCAAGGAAACATTCTTAATAAATGGTTTTGGAATAACTGGACCGACGAGAGTGGAAGTTTCTCAATAGAATTAGGTATGTTTTTAACCAATGCTGAGACAGTTTATGTCACGGCTACAGATGTAAATGGAAATGTAAGTTTAGCTGCTCAGATACAGGCGCCTAACTATGCTTTTGCCCCATATGTAGATAGCTTTACTTCAGACGGAGTGATAAGTGGGCAAGCTGAAAATAATAGTACTCTTGTTGTTAAAGATGCCAAAGGTGAAGTCGTAGCTGAAATTAAAGTCGGTGAAGATAACGGTTGGAATGGATCGATTTATTTCAGTCTCCAACTTGACCGTCCTCTTGTTGATAGTGAACAGCTTTTTTTATCAATTACGGATGCTCGTGGGCAAGTAAGCGCCGATACTGTAATTACCGCTGATACTGTTGCTCCTACAGCAGCCAGCAATTTAGTTTTCTCAGAAGACGGTTCATATCTGACAGGTGTAGCAGAACTAAATACTACGATTCAGGTTTTTGATCAAAATGGTCAGCTCGTGAATATATGGAATAACAGCATAAATTCGGACGGTACATTTACTATTTTCTTAGGTAGCAACAATTTACATGGAGAGGCATTCACGGTCACTGTTAAAGATCAAGCCGGAAATGTGAGTGAAGCTGTTTCAATAAACGCTCCACTTGATAATATTGCGCCGAATCCAATTAAAAATCTTTTACTTGATGCAAACGGTCAAAACTTTACAGCACAAGCAGAAGCAAATAGTCAGATCGAAGTTTTTGACTCATTGGGTAATCAGACAGGTTGGGGCTCTACGGATAGTGCTGGTAATGCCTCTGGTTCTTTTAATCAAATCTATTTACATGGTGAGGAACTTACTTTTGTTGTTATAGATCGAGTAGGTAACCGCAGTGTCGAATTTAAGCAAAATGCTTTAATTGATACCGTTGCACCAAATCCGGTTGAAAATATAATCTTCAGCGAAGATGGGCAAAGCTTTACAGCTCATGCAGAAGCTGGAAGCTCTATTGATGTATTAGATCAGGCTGGAAATAAGATTGCTTCTGGCTATGCGGATAGCTCAGGTAATGTATTTGGTTATTTCCCGCAAGTTTACTTACACGGTGAGGAACTTACTTTTGTCGTGATAGATCGAGCGGGTAACCGCAGTGCAGAGGTCAAGCAGAATGCTTTGAATGATGATATTGCGCCAAATCCGATTGAAAATATTGTATTTGATATCAATGGTCAGAACTTTACAGCTTTGGCCGAAGCAAATAGCCAAATTGAAATTAAAAATACCAATGGCGACATTATAGGTTATGGATCAGCAGATAGTACAGGCAATGTTTTTGGTCACTTGTATCAGGTCTATTTACATGGAGAAGAATTAACTTTCATCGTTGTAGATCGAGCGGGTAACCGTAGTACAGAAGTTAAGCAGAATGCTTTGATTGATGATATTGCACCAAATCCGATTGAAAATATTGTACTTGACTCAAACGGTCAAAACTTTACGGCACAAGCAGAAGCAAATACTCAAATTGAAGTTAGAAATGCTGCAGGTGAGGTCTTAGGTTCAGGTTATGTAGATGGTGCTGGTAATGTGTCAGGTTATTTATATCAAGTCTATTTACATGGAGAAGAACTCACTTTTATTGTCGTTGACCGAGCGGGTAACCGTAGTGCAGAAGTTAAGCAGAATGCTTTAAGTGATGATATTGCGCCAAATCCGATTGAAAATATCACTTTCAACGAAAATGGGCAAAACTTTACAGCTCAGGCAGAAGCAAATACTCAAATTGAAGTCAAAAATGCTGCTGGTGAAGTCATAGGGTATGGTTCAACCGATAGCATGGGTAATGTTTCAGGCTACTTATATCAGGTTCATTTACATGGAGAAGAAATTACTTTTGTTGTAATTGACCGAGCTGGTAACCGCAGTGCAGAGGTTAAACAAAATGCTTTAAATGATGACATTGCTCCGAATGTGATTGAAAACATCATTTTCAATGAAAATGGTCAAAACTTTACAGCGCAAGCAGAAGCAAATAGCCAAGTTGAAGTTAAAAATGCTGCGGGTGAGCTGGTAGGATCTGGTTATGTAGATAGTGCTGGTAATGTCTCAGGATACTTGAATCAAATTTACTTAAAAGGTGAGGAACTTACTTTTGTTGTGATTGACCAAGCTGGTAATCGCAGTGTTGAAGTAAAACAAACAGCCTTTCTTGATAATACTGCACCAGAAAATGCGACTAATTTAGTATTTAGTGAAGATGGCTCATATCTAACTGGTATGGCTGAGCCAAATGCTACGATTCAAATATTTGATCAGAATGGTCAATTTGTCACCCAGTGGAATAAGAACGTTAATTGGGATGGAACATTTAGCATCCATTTAGACAGCAACTACTTGCATGGTGAAGAGTTTAAAGTAGTTGTAGTTGATCTGGCAGGTAATATGAGTGGTGGGATTACTGTAAAAGCACCGCTTGATGATATTGCTCCTGTAGCTGCAAGTAATCTGGTATTCAATGAAGATGGTTCATCCCTTTCTGGTGTAGCTGAGTTAAATACCACCATCCAGATTTTTGATCAAAATGGTCAACAAATAAATACATGGGTTAATAGCATAAATGCTGATGGTGAATTCACTATTTCCTTTGCTACTTACAATTTACGAGGGGAAGAATTTACAGTCATTGTTAAAGACCGAGCAGGAAATTTGAGTGAAGCTGTTTCGATTAAGGCTCCACTTGATTATGTTGCGCCAAATCCAATTAAAAACATTTTACTTGATGCAAATGGTCAAAACTTTACAGCATTAGCAGAAGTAAATAGTCAGATCGAAGTTTTTGACTCATTTGGTAATCAGATAGGTTGGGGGGCTACAGATAGTGTTGGTAATGTCTCTGGCTCTTTCAATCAGACCTATTTACATGGAGAAGAACTCACTTTCGTCGTCATGGATCGAATAGGCAATCGTAGTGGAGATGTCAAGAAAAATGCTTTAATTGATGATATTGCGCCCAATCCAATTGAAAATATTGTGCTTGATATCAATGGTCAAAGCTTTACAGCCCAAGCAGAAGCCAATAGTTTTATTGGTGTCAAAAATGTTGCTGGTGACTATATAGGTTATGGTTATGTCGATAACATTGGTAATGTGACAGGTCACTTCAATCAGGTTCATTTAAAAGGTGAGGAACTCACTTTTATTGTTATAGATAAAGCAGGTAATCAAAGTGTTGAAATTAAGCAAAATGCTTTGATTGATAATGTTGCGCCCAATCCAATTGAAAATATCATCTTCGACCAAAATGGTCAGGACTTTACAGCACAAGCAGAAGCAGATACTCGAATCGAAGTTAAAAATGCTGCAAGTGAGGTTGTAGGTGCTGGTTATGTCGATGCTGCTGGTAATGTGTCAGGTTATTTGAATCAGATTTACTTACATGGTGAGGAACTTACTTTTGTCGTTGTAGATAGAGCTGGTAATCGCAGTGAGGAAGTGAAACAAAATGCTTTAAATGATGGCATTGCACCCAATCCAATCGAAAATCTTCTGCTCAACGAAAATGGTCAAAACTTTACAGCTCAAGCCGAAGCAAACACTCAGATTGAAGTCAAAAATGCTATTGGTGAAGTCATAGGGTCTGGTTCAGCAGATCACACCGGCCATGTGTCAGGCTATTTTAATCAGATTTACTTAAAAGGTGAGGAACTTACTTTTGTTGTAATTGATCGAGCAAGTAACCGAAGTGTTGAGGTTAAACATAATGCTTTAATTGATGACGTTGCACCATCAGTAGCTGTGAATGTTACTTTAACTTCAGACGGATTCTTTTCTGGTCAGGCTGAGCCAAATGCAACGATTGAAATTATTGATCAATATGGTGCAGTTATTACAAAAACTTATGTTGGAAATGATGGAACTTTTAATCTACAGATAGGTCTAAGCCAATATCAAACACAAAATTTAAGTATTGTTGTCAAAGATAAAGCTGGTAATCGCAGTGAAGTTACTCATGAATTAGTACCAGTATTTACCAACTCACCAATTGCTGCAACAGAGCTAAAACTGGATGTAGATGGTCATATTTTGGCAGGTAAAGCAACGGCTGGAATGATGATGGCTGTTACATCCACCGATGGTCAAAGTCTTAATTGGGTGGGGAACAGTATAGTTAATGAAGATGGTAGTTTTAATATTCAGTTAAATGACTATTATCTACAAGGGCAGGTATTACTAGTTCGAGTTTATGATCAGAATACCAATCAATTTAGCATAATCACTGAAATTATTGCGCCTTTAGACAATATTGCTCCAGTGATTGATGAAGTAGTGATTAGGAATGACGGTTATGGCATTACTGGACAAACTGATCCAAAAGTAATCATTAAAGTAATAGATGCTGATGGAGATTTACGAGCAGAATTTCAATCGGATGAAGCTGGACATTTCAATGCTAATATTTCTCCACCTCTATTACGTGGAGAGCAATTATTTATCACGGCAACGGATTTAGCTAAAAATATAAGTGCTCCATTTAATATTACTTTTAATGCTGACACTAATGCACCGCCATCAGCAGATCATGTTGTTGTTTCTGAAAATGGTTTCTTTATTGAAGGAACTGCTATAGCAAGTAGTTATGTATATATTTTTGATGTGCATAGTAATTATATTGGTGATGGTTCTGCAGATGAAACGGGGCATTTTAATATTCAGTTATACTCCCCTCAGGCGAATGGACAGACTTTACGTATTGTTGTGGAACAAAATGGCTATCAAAGTGCTTACACCGAAATTACCGCACCTATAGACATCGTCGCGCCAAATGCAGCAACACAGCTTGTCTTAGAAGATGGAAATGTACTTTCAGGGCAGGCGGAAGCATATTCAACTGTTAATATTTTTGATGCTAATAATAATCAGGTTGGCCAAACCACTGTCGGAAGTGATGGAACCTTCACAATACACTTATGGTCACAATATTGGCATGGCGAAACATTGACGGTAAAAGTAGTTGATGGCAATCAAAATGAGAGTGGGGGTACAACTGTTGTAGCTATAAATGATACAACAGCACCGAATGTAGCCACACAGCTTGCCATGAATGGATGGGGCGAGCTCACGGGGCATGCAGAAAGTAAGGCTACTCTTGAAGTTACATATTATTTTGCTGATCAAGAACCTTTTGTAACAAATACTATGGTCATGGCAGATGGAACTTTCTCTACTTATATGTATGAGAATGCGACATCATTTGATATTACTGTTATTGATCGTGCAGGAAATCGTAGTGAAACTATCAGCAAAGCGATTAGTGACTTACATACGATCACGGTTGATCAGTTTATAGGTGATGCTACAGATAATATTTATATAGTTGATCATATAAGTGATTTTGTTCAAGAGTATGGGGTTGCTGTTGTTGATGTATTTCAGGATGTCTGGATAGATACAAGTCATTATGAGGAGCAATGGGTAGCTTCTGGTTATACTGATAATATATGGGTAGATACAAGCCATTTTGACAATGTTTGGATTGACACAAGTTACTCCCAAGATATTTGGATTGATACAAGCTATTATCAAGATATATGGGTCGTTGATGGCGTAATAGACGTCTACATGGACTCAAATGGCATAAATTACTATTCAGATGATGGTTCTTATAATCAATATGTGAATACCTACTATGATTATAATTTAAATCGATGGCAGTCAGGATATGAACTATCAGGTCCTAATACTCTAGAGGTTGGACATCTTGAACAACAACTCGTTCAAGATGGGCACTATGAATCTCAATGGATTGAACAAGGTTATTATGAGCAACAATATGTGTTTGATGGTCATAATGAAGAGACTTGGATTGATACAAGTCATTACGAAAGTGTTTGGGTTCAAAGTGGTTATTCGGAAACACAAATAGTTGGGTCTGAACTTAAAGATCTAGATTTAGGAGGACATGATAAAATAATTAGTTCTGTGAGTTATAGTCTGGTTGGATATTCTGATTGGTCGACAGGTCTAGAAAGCGGGCGTTATGTAGAAGACTTGGAGTTGGTTGGTTCTGCTCATCTAAATGCAACAGGCAATATTTTAGATAATCTTTTAACAGGTAACTCTGGTAATAACGTTTTGAATGGGCGTGAAGGTAACGATACCTATATGACTAATGACGGTGCTGATACCATTTTGTTCCAATTGCTAAACAGCCAAGATGCGACTGGCGGGAATGGACATGATACGGTATTAGACTTTACTTTAGGTGATGTAAGAACTGATACTCAAGCAGACAAAATCGATTTAAGTGAACTATTAATTGACTATTCTAAAGATGTGAGCACATTGGCGAAATTTATTAGCGTAGAACAAGACGCTGGAAACACAACTATTAGTCTTGACCGAGATGGTGAAGGTACAATGTTTAGTAGTATTTCATTGATTACTTTGAATCATGTAAATACAACATTGGATGAATTGTTAAATAACCAACAACTTGTTGTTTAATATTGTTATTTTTATTAATAAAAGGGGCTATGAAAATAGTCCCTTTTATTTTGTGCTTTAAATTTAATAAAAACTCTTCACAACCTGTTAAAAAATGACCAAAAAAGATAAGTTTTTTTTCATTTTCCCCTTGAAGCGTTTTTTTTCATCCCCACAAAAGTGACATCTAAATATTTTGTTATTGCTCTGGATTAAGGCAATAGCAATTAATCAAAAAGACTAAGTCTGGTGGAGTTAATTATGAGCAACATTCGTCCATTACATGATCGCGTTGTAATTCGTCGCGTAGAAGAAGAAACCAAAACTGCTGGTGGTATTTTACTTCCAGGTTCTGCTGCTGAGAAACCATCGCAAGGTGAAGTCATTGCAGTAGGTAATGGTCAAATCACTGAGAATGGCGTACGTGCTTTAGATGTTAAAGTTGGTGACAAAGTATTATTTGGTACTTATGCAGGTACAACAGTGAAAGTAAGTGGTGAAGAACTCTTAATCATGAAAGAGTCAGACATTTTAGCTGTGTTGGAAGGCTAATTAATCCATAACTCAATTCATTATCAGATTCAGTATTTAAAAAGATTCGGAGTTTAATATGTCAGCTAAAGACGTAAAATTTGGTGATTCAGCTCGCTCAAAAATGATTGCAGGCGTAAACGTACTTGCAGATGCTGTTAAAGTGACTTTAGGCCCTAAAGGTCGTAACGTTGTTATTGACCGTTCTTTCGGCGCTCCCCACATCACTAAAGACGGTGTAACTGTTGCTAAAGAAATTTCATTAAAAGACAAGTTTGAAAACATGGGTGCTCAACTTGTTCGTGAAGTTTCAAGCAAAACTAACGACATCGCTGGTGACGGTACAACAACTGCAACTGTACTTGCTCAAGCAATTTTAAATGAAGGGATCAAATCTGTAACTGCAGGTATGAACCCAATGGATTTAAAACGTGGTATTGATATCGCAGTAAGAACTGTGGTTGAAAATATTCGTTTAAATTCAAAACCTGCTGATGATTTTAAAGCGATCGAACAAGTTGGTTCTATCTCTGCTAACTCTGATACTACCGTTGGTAAACTTATCGCTCAAGCGATGGAAAAAGTAGGTAAAGAAGGCGTAATCACTGTAGAAGAAGGTTCTGGCTTTGAAGACGCATTAGACGTTGTAGAAGGTATGCAGTTTGACCGTGGTTATATCTCTCCGTACTTTGCAAATAAGCAAGATACTTTAACGGCTGAGCTTGAAAACCCGTTCATTCTTCTTGTTGACAAAAAAATCGGTAACATTCGTGAATTGATTTCTGTTTTAGAAGCTGTTGCCAAAACTGGTAAACCACTTCTTATCATCGCTGAAGATGTTGAAGGCGAAGCGCTTGCTACACTTGTTGTAAACAACATGCGCGGTATTATCAAAGTATGTGCTGTTAAAGCTCCTGGTTTTGGTGATCGTCGTAAAGCAATGCTTCAAGACATCGCGATCTTGACTGGCGCAACTGTTATTTCTGAAGAAGTTGGTATGTCTTTAGAACAAGCGACTCTTCAAGATTTAGGTACTGCACACAAGATCACTGTTTCTAAAGAAAACACTGTGATTGTTGATGGTTCTGGCGATGCAGCTGCTATTGCTGAGCGTGTTCAACAAATCCGTGCTCAAATTGAAGAATCTTCTTCAGAATATGACCGTGAAAAATTACAAGAACGTGTTGCTAAATTAGCAGGCGGTGTTGCTGTAATTAAAATCGGTGCGGCAACTGAAGTTGAAATGAAAGAGAAGAAAGACCGTGTAGACGATGCACTTCATGCAACTCGCGCAGCAGTTGAAGAAGGTGTGGTTGCTGGTGGTGGTGTTGCGCTAGTACGTGCGGTAAATGCTTTAGACGGCTTAAAAGGCATTAACGAAGATCAAACAGCGGGTATCAATATTTTACGCCGTGCGATCGAAGCTCCACTTCGTCAAATCGTTTCAAATGCTGGTGATGAGCCATCTGTAGTTATCAATGCAGTTAAAGCTGGTGAAGGTAACTTCGGTTATAACGCTGCAACTGGCGAATATGGCGATATGTTAGAAATGGGTATTCTTGACCCTGCTAAAGTAACTCGTTCTGCACTTGAACACGCTGCTTCTGTAGCTGGTTTAATGTTAACTACAGAATGTATGATTACTGATATTCCAGAAGATAAAGCAGCTGTTCCAGATATGGGCGGTATGGGTGGTATGGGCGGGATGATGTGATAACGCATCAACGCTTGAACTAAAAAAAATCCCTGCTTAAGCAGGGATTTTTTTATTTTTTACGTGATTTTAAGAAATCGTTAAGTTCAATTGCTTATATTAAAAAAACAGGAACAGCAGCTAGAAGTTCCTCTTTGTTACAGCCATGCTTATTTTCTTATAAGCATGGTTTTTTTTATCCTAATAAAATGAACAACCATGTAATGGCAGTGATAGAAAGTGCAACAAATTGAGCCGCACTTCCCATATCTTTGGCATTTTTAGAAAGCTGATGTTTTTCAAGAGAGACTCGGTCAACCACAGCCTCAATAGCAGAGTTGAATAGCTCAACGATCATTGCAAACAAACATACAATAATGAGTAATACATGTTCACTGCGGGTTACATCAAGAAAAAAACTGACTGGAATTAAAATAAGGTTAATTAAAACAATTTGGCGGAAAGCTGCCTCATTTTTATAGGCTGCTTTAAATCCGGAAATAGAGTAGCCCATTGCATTTAATATACGCTTAAGACCAGTTTTGCCCTTATAAGGAGAATAGCTATTCATTTACTTATATTTCTGACACTTTTCATGCATTATATAGTTTGGGTCTTAAAAAATTATTAAATCTTTTTTAAAGATTTTGACTTTATAACTGAATAGAGAAGAAGAGATGAAAAAATTATGTGTAGCTTTGGGTCTTGCATTTTGTAGCATGCATGCAACTTATGCCGAGCAAGCTCCTACCCAACAAGTACCTGGTTATTATCACCATCAATTTGGCAAATATCGTGTAACCTCTTTACTTGATGGCACGATTTATCTAAATCCTAACTTGTTTAAAAATTTAAATCAGACTCAGAAAACTAAAATATTAACTAAATATGCTGCTGTGAATGAGAAGGGGATTCAAACTTCGGTCAATGCATTTTTAGTAGATGATGGCAAAAGTTTGACGCTTGTCGATAGTGGCGCAGCAAGTTGTTTTGGCCCACAACTTGGTTCGATTGCAAAAAATATTGAATTAGCAGGTTATCAACTGGCAAATATAAAAACAGTATTACTCACGCATTTACACCCAGACCATGTATGCGGTATTACTCAAAATGGAAAAGCTGTATTTCCAAATGCAACCGTTTATGCACATGAACGCGAGGCTGATTATTGGTTAAATCCAGCTTCTGAAAAAACAGTACCAGTAGATAAAAAAGAAAGCTACTTAGGTACTGTGAAAAATGTAAAGACTGCTCTTGCCCCATATCAAGCAAAAAAAGCATTTAAGACATTTAAAGATGGTAATGTCATTCAAGGCTTTGAAGTGATCGATACACGTGGTCATACACCTGGTCATCACAGCTTCCGCTTAAAGAGTAATGATCAGCAAATCATTTTTGTCGGAGATATTGTCCACTCACATTCTTTGCAATTTGATGCTCCAAAAACTGGGGTAGATTTTGACGTGAACTCTGAGCAAGCGATTAATACCCGTTTAAAAATGTTTGCTGAAATTTCAAATAAGCAGCAATGGGTCGCTGCACCACATTTACCATTCCCAGGCATTGGTCATGTTTATAAAGTAAATGCCGAGCAATATCAGTGGATCCCACTTTATTTCGATAATGTCGTAGAGAAATAAAAAAACAGGGCATTTATTGCCCTGTTTTTTATTAGAAACTTTGATTATTTTGCTGCTTTTTCATAATTAATAACGGCTTCACGGCCAAGCGCTGGGTCATCTGTAAAGACGCCATCAACACCTGCTTTGAAATAGGCTTCAAATTCTTTTAAAGCACCAGTTGGGCAGCGCTCAGCTGGTTTATCTTGACTGCATTTTAAAGGCGCTGGTAAGAAATTATTTTCTGGACGAAATGTATAAGGATGTACTTTTAAGCCAACAGTATGGGCATCAGAAATAAATGAGGTGGTTTGAACTGAGCCCTTGCTATTAAAGTTCAAAATATAACCTTTACTTGGTCCTACGCCGTTTGCATATTTAGCAACATCTTTTAAACCTTGTGCTGTGGCTAAATCAGCATAAGTTTTAGTTTCACCAGATTCAACGAAGTCGGCTGGTTGTGACGTCTTGGCATCATATAGTTGAATGATTTGTGCATGTTTAATCGTTTTATGAAGGTCCAGTTGATCTTTTAGATATTTTAAATTGCTGACTTCAAAAGACTGTAAATAGACAGGTGCAATATCACGTGTATATTTATATTTGGCTAAGGTTTTAAGAAGGTTATCTTCCATCGCCAGATTATGATTTTTAAAGTAAGTCGGATGTTTAGTTTCAATATATAAACCAATGATTTTTCCAGTTTTTTTATAATTCGCTTCAGCCAGCTCAATAACTTGTTCTAGAGTCGGGACAGGGTAGAGGTCATTATAAGCGGTGTTTGCGGGTCGGAACTCAGGAATACGTTCACGCGCTTTAAGTTGGTTTAATTCACTTAAAGTGAAGTCTTCTGTAAACCAACCTGTTAAGTCTTTACCATCAATATTTTTTGTTTTTTTACGGTCTGCAAACTGAGTTAAAGTACTTACATTGGTTGTTCCACCAATCTCATTTTCATGGCGAGTAACCAATACACCATCTTTTGTGGATACTAGATCTGGTTCAATAAAATCTGCACCATCATCTATGGCTTTTTGATATGAAGCTAAAGTGTGTTCTGGACGTAAAGCGCTAGCGCCACGGTGTCCTACTACTAGAATTTTAGGAAGTTGATATTCTGGCGTAGTTGGTGTGTTTTCAGTTTTATCATCGTCATTACAACCAACTAAGCTAATTAAACTTAAGCATAAAATTGCTTTTTTAAACATAATTCTACTCATATTGTTTTAGTCGAAACGCATTTAGTCTGCTCGTTGAGTTTGACGTGATCATGAAGAATTCATGAATTTTCAGTGACACTTGTTAAAACCTTTTTTATGGGTTTGTAGGAAATGCCCATTCTGGCTTTGTTTTTGTCTTAATTGCATTTATTGTGTTAATTCTACTTGTCTTTTATATATCGCTCGTTGATGATCAAGATGCCGAATTCGGTGTTGCCACCTGTTAATTGACGACTTAATTCTGAGCAGCCATGCTATCTAAATTTTTTATTCAGCGACCTATTTTTGCCAGTGTGCTCGCAATTATTGTTATGGCATTTGGTATTTTCTCGGTGCTGAATTTACCCGTTGAACGCTATCCCGATATTGCCCCTCCAAAAATTACAGTGTCGGCAAGTTATAGTGGGGCAGATGCGCAAACGGTTGAGCAAAGTGTTACTCAGATTTTAGAGCAGCAAATACAAGGGATTGATCACTTACTTTATTTCAGTTCGACCAGTGACTCGTCGGGCCGTAGCCGAATTACGATTAGTTTTGATAATGGAACCAATCCAGATACAGCACAGGTGCAAGTACAAAATAGCATTAGTGGTGTAATAAGACGTTTACCAGATGAAGTACAGCGCCAAGGAGTGACGGTAAGTAAGTCTCTGGGCGATACTTTTATGGTAGTAGGTTTATATGACTCGACAGGTAAAACGGGCAATATTGAGCTATCGGACTATTTAACTACGCATGTGGTAGATGACCTGAACCGTATTGAAGGGGTGGGTGAGTCAGATGTTTTCGGTTCGCAATATGCAATGCGAATTTGGCTAAATCCCGATAAATTAAAACAATACAATTTAATGCCAAGTGATGTTGCCAGTGCGATTACAGCTCAAAATACTCAAGTTGCCGCGGGTGCACTTGGTGATTTACCCGTTATCGATGGGCAATATTTAAATACTAAAGTTACAGCAGGCTCTCGACTAAAAACAGTCGAAGAGTTTAAAAATATTGTCGTGAAATCAAATCAAGCAGCGAGGTATGTCTATTTAAAAGATATTGCTAGAGTTGAGTTGGGTGCAGAAAACTATCAGTCTTTTAACACCATTAATGGTTTTCCCGCCGCAGGTTTAGGTATTTCGCTGTCTTCAGGTGCGAATGCGATTCAAACTTCTAAGCTTATTCATCAGACTTTAGATGAGCTTACAAACAAATTGCCTGCGGGTTATAAAATTGTTTATCCACGAGATAATACGCCGTTTGTTCAAGAGTCAATTAAGGAAGTCGTAAAAACGCTTGTTGAAGCGATTATTCTTGTTATTTTGGTGATGTTCCTATTTTTACAAAGCTGGCGCGCTACACTCATTCCGAGTATTACCGTGCCGGTTGTTATTTTAGGGACTTTTGCTGTCTTATATGTGCTCGGTTTTAGTATTAACACCTTAACGTTATTTGCACTGGTGCTCGCCATTGGCTTGTTAGTCGATGATGCAATTGTGGTGGTAGAAAACGTTGAGCGGCTCATGCATGAACAGCATTTAACACCGAAAGAAGCAGCCATTGAGTCTATGGGTGAAATTAGTGGAGCCTTAATAGGGATTACATTGGTTTTAACTGCGGTTTTTATTCCAATGTCTTTTTTAGGCGGTTCAATTGGGGTGATTTACCGTCAGTTTTCTATTACCTTAGTTGCCGCTATGGCGTTATCGCTTGTCGTTGCATTAGTCCTCACACCAGCTTTATGCGCCTTAATTTTAAAGCCTAACCCTAAGCCTATGCGTTGGGCAGTTTGGTTTAACCAAAAAATTGATCAACTTAAAAATCAATATATCAAGATCGTACAAACAAGTATTCGTTACAGTAAATCGGTTGTTGTGATTTTTGTGGCTCTGATTGCTGTTTTTATGCTGTTTTATAGTGGTTTAAAAAGTGGGTTTATTCCTAAAGAAGATCAGGGCATTTTAAGCGTTCAAATTAAACTCGTTGATAGTGCCCCAATTTCTCAAAGTCAGAAAATTGGAGAACAAGTTCGTCAATATTTCCTGACTCAAGAAGATAAAAATGTCGACTTGGTTTTAATCCGTTATGGCCGAAATTATTCAGGTACAGGGCAGAACTTGGCCCAAGGATTTATTGCTTTAAAACCGTGGGATGTGCGTACAGGAAAAGAGGATTCGGCAGACGCTATACAAAAGCGTGCGATGAAATATTTTAGCCGTTTTAATAATGCTCAAATCAATGTGACTTTACCTGCTTCAGTCAATGGTCTAGGTCAAACTGATGGTTTGGATTTATGGATTCAAGATTTAAATGGGCAGGGGCAAGATTTTCTAGATAGCACCTTCCGTCAGTTGCAAACTCAAAGTAAAAACTACTCAAGTTTTGAAAACTTTGATAAGCAATCAACCAACAGTAAAGCCAACCTAAATATCAAAATTGACCAGAAACAGGCATTAGCAAATGGGTTAGAGCTACCTGCGATTAATAACACCCTGTCGAGTGCGTGGGGTGGAACTTACGTGAATGACTTTATTGACCGTGGTCGTATCAAGCGTGTCATGATCCAAGGTGATGCTGAATTCAGATCGAAACCTGAAGATTTATATAATTGGTCCGTACGTAATAACCTAAATGAAATGGTGCCTTTTAGTTCCTTCGCTAACTTTAGTTGGGGTGGGGCTCCTGAAATTGTAAAACGCTATATGGGTTATAGTGCTCTACAACTACAGGCTGATGTTGCGAGTGACAGCAGTTCTGGTCAGGCCATGAAAGATGTTGAGCAACTTGTAAATCAGCAAAAGGATGTGGGTTTAGCGTGGACAGGTTTATCTTTTGAAGAACAGAAGTCGACAAATCAGGCAGTCTGGTTATATTTAATTTCAGCAGGCTTTATTTTCTTATGTTTAGCAGCTCTATATGAAAGCTTGAGCATTCCCGCTGCTGTGATGACCTCTATTCCGCTTGGGGTAGGGGGAAGCGTTATTTTCTCTTATATTTTCGGCCTGCCAAATGATGTTTATTTCCAAATCGCGCTGTTAACCACGATTGGCTTGTCGTGTAAAAACGCAATTTTAATTGTTGAGTTTGCCGCATTGGCTCAAGAAAAGGGCAAGAATGCAATTGAAGCGGCTTTAGAAGGCGCTAGCTTGCGCCTAAGACCGATTTTAATGACATCCTTGGCTTTTGGTGCCGGAGTACTTCCTTTGGTCTTTGCACAAGGTGCAGGGGCTGTGAGTCGCCAAGAAATCGGTATTAGTATTTTAGGTGGCGTTATGTTTGGTACTGTGCTGGTTTTATTCTTTATTCCAGTGATGTATGTATTATTGCGTTCATTGTTTCGATCGAAAACTTCGAGTTAACAGCAAACAATTTAAAAACAGGCATTAAATCAAGTATATTAAGTTCAACTTCTCTTCATATATTTGATTTAGATGCCTCAAGAAAAAAAATTAACAGAGCAGCAGGTCATTGCGCTAGAACGAGACCTTGCCAAGTTCGCCACCATGATGGACAGCGCAGTGCGCATTCCTTTTACAAAGCAGGGTATTGGTGCAGATGCGGCATTAAGTACCATTCCTGTTGCGGGTGATATCGCTGGTTTTGCCCTTACATGCTATGCCATTTATAAAGCTAAACAGATTGGTGTGCCACAACACAAGTTAACTCCAGTGATTAAGCTGGCTGTTGTAGATGCTGTAGTGGGTTTTGTTCCGGTTGCAGGCACTATTTTTGATATTTTTATACGTCCTAGTAGAAAAGCATTAGATGTAGTGCACGCCCACATACGTGAAGAATATGCGATCCAGAGCGATATTCATGTTGTTCATCCATATTTACATGAAAAGCTCGAAAAGAAGCAGCAGCATTCAGCCTTTTGGCGTAATCCCGTAGTTAGTTGGTTATGGTTACATATCCCCGATTTATTAGGTGCCTTTGTACTGCTTTTAATTGGCTTGGCTATTTGGTGGGGAGCAAGTTATCTCTGGGGCTTTTATCAAACCATGTCATAAAAAAATAAAGCCTCCAACTGGAGGCTTTATTACTTCACGTTAAACGTTTTATGGGCAATCTAATTGATGTAAAGCTGCCACACGTTGTTCAATTGTTGGGTGGGTCTGGAACAAGGCAGCTAGACTAAAACCTTGCTCTTTACCTTCCGCAATCGCGAAAGCTTTCATTTCTTTTGGCATTTGATCTGGCATTTCTGTCTCAGCTTGTAGACGTAATAATGCAGAAATCATTGCTTGTTTACCTGCTAAACGCGCACCTGCTTCATCAGCACGGTATTCACGATAACGAGAGAACCACATCACAATCGCAGAAGCGAGAATACCAAAGACGATATCTAATACTATGGTAATAACGAAGTAACCCATACCCGGTGCTTCACCATCTTGACGACCAAAAACATTACGGTCGATAAAATCACCGACTACACGAGCAAAGAACATAACAAAGGCGTTCACAACACCTTGGATGAGTGCTAGGGTAACCATGTCACCATTCGCAACGTGACCAATCTCATGCGCAAGCACAGCACGTAGCTCATCTTTATTCATACGTTCAAGTAGACCGGATGAAACGGCAACTAAGGCATCATTCTTATTCCAGCCTGTTGCAAAGGCATTGGATTGATATGATGGAAAAATACCAACCTCTGGCATATTAATACCAGAACGTTGAGAAAGTTCAGCGACTGTTTGCAATAACCAGCTTTCAGCTTGGTTACGGGGAGCATTCGGGTCGATCAGTTCTGTACCGGTCGTTTTCTTAGCCATCCATTTTGACATGAATAACGAGATTAAAGATCCCACCATACCAAATACAAAACAGATCACTAAAAGGTTGCCTAGATTCAAGCCACCCGCGCCATGGTAACTACCGACACCGAAGAGTGACAAAATAATGCCAGCTACAACCAGTACCGCGAGGTTGGTAAGCAAAAACAAACCAATCCGCATCATTGAGAAAACCCTCTTATAAATAAAATGTTATCTGATTTACAAATTCTAAATCATGCAGCTAATATGCGGGGCTTAGGGGAAAAATTCAAGAAAAAAATAAGGAATTGATACATTCTTTCACGTAATAGAATGTACCTAAATTTAAGGAATTATTGGCTAAATTCGCCTAAATGGTAAAGATCAGGTAATAGATCATTACAATTTAAAGCTCAGAAACCTGACGGAATACAACCGTCAGTAAATGTTCTTACTCTATTCGAATATGTGCAATAGCAGTGGCATTGTTCGTGACATAAGTACCTGTAGGCGCATCGGTAAATGTCCCATTAGATAAAGTCACAATTTGACGAGAAGAGGAATATTTAGGTGCTGGTGCTGCTGCTATTTGAGCTGTTGTATTTTCAGCTAAATTAGAAGATTGAGGAGTAACTTGCGCTGAAGTATTAGTAAAAGATGAAAAACCTGAACCAGATGAATATAAGTTTTGATATCGACTCGTTACACGGCGCACATAATCTTGTGTTTCACGAAAAGGTGGAATACCGCCGTATTTATCAACATTACCTTCACCTGCATTATAAGCAGCAAGTGCCATTTGTGTATTGCCACGAAAACGCTTGAGTAACCAGCTTAAATATTTTGCACCTGCAAAAATATTTTGCTGAGCATCAAAGGCATTGGTCACGTTAAATCGACGTGCAGTCGCAGGCATGAGTTGCATAAGACCTTGCGCCCCTACTGGAGAGCGAGCATTTACATTAAATCCTGACTCAGTATGCATGACTGCCTTAATTAAGCCTTCAGATACACCATGCTGTAGAGCAGCTTGTTTAATAATATGATCGAAAGCGTTTTTATTTTTATTGTAGCTAGGCAGAACAGAGGCTTCTGATGCTCCCCAGTTTGTATAACTATGGATATTACTGTCAGGGTAGTAAGTCACTTTTACTTTTTTAAGTGATTGATCATAACTTTTTCGATTCGTCAGCAATGTACTACCATTCTTATCTTGGTAAATATACATTTGGCCTGCTGAAGTCGACGTTATGCCGACCGAAAAAGTGGTCGTCCCCAGTAAACAAGAAAAAAGAAATTGAACCGATTTTTTCATTTTATGTTATTCACAATTTTAAGGTATTCAAAACTTGCCGAAGAGTTTATCAAAAAATATTACAGAAAGAACTTTTGTGTAATTTTTTTTATTTCGACTCTTTCAAAAAATCAAGCTGTTTTGTTCGAATGCTCATCAAAAAAAATTAAAAATTATTTTTAAAATGATTCTATTGACTTGAATAACATGTTGATATTAAAGGTTAAAAAACATTGGTTAAAAAATGATCAATTTAAATAAAACCCTTAACAGAAGGCCTCAACAGTTTGTCAAGTACGAAGAAATCCACAATTTTATCCACAGGTTTTGTGGAAAACTGTGGAAAAGTCCAAAAAGTAAGCACTTTGCACAAATTTTGAACGCTTCAGTCAAAAAATAGCAAGACTTTTGCATCATGCAGGAGCAATGTGACGGCTTCAAGAATTGAAACTATTCTTTTGATGCGATTCTCGTCCGAATCATATAAAATTGCGCGGTATTTTTATTTATGGGTATACCTCGTCTATGTACGCGCCAGTTGAGTCTAATCAGGGATTTAATTTTAAGCCTGAACTTCCAACAAGCTCGGCCTATTACCGTTTGCTCAAGAAGCTTCGCCGTCAAGTTGGGCATGCTATTCGTGACTTCAATATGCTTGAAGAGGGCGATAAGGTCATGGTGTGTGTGTCTGGTGGTAAAGACAGTTATACCTTGCTCGATATCATGTTGCAGTTTAAACGTATCGCCCCAATCAATTTTGATGTGGTCGCTGTTAACCTTGACCAAAAGCAACCGGGCTTTCCTGAAGATGTTTTACCACGTTATATGGAAGAGAATAACATTCCATATTACATTCTTGAAAAAGACACCTATACCATTACTAAGCGTTTAACGCCGGAAGGTAAAACCTACTGTGCAGTATGTTCACGTTTACGTCGTGGTTCTTTGTATGGCTTTGCTCAAGAAATTGGTGCGACTAAAGTTGCTTTAGGGCATCACCGTGATGACATTCTTGCAACATTCTTCTTAAATCTGTTTCATGGTGGTAGTTTAAAGGCGATGCCTCCAAAGCTTTTATCATCAGATAAGAAGAATATTCTGATTCGTCCATTGGCATATGTTGAAGAAAAAGACATCATCAAATATGCCGAGTTACGTCAGTTCCCAATCATTCCATGTAACCTTTGTGGCTCGCAGGAAAACTTACAGCGTGCCATGCTTAATGAAATGCTACGTGACTGGGATAAACAATATCCGAAACGCTTACACAGCATTTTCGGTGCGTTACAAAACGTATCTCCGTCTCAGTTAGCAGACCGTGAACTGTTTGATTTTGAAGCTCTAGATTCTCAGCGTGAGCTGGATTTTAAAGATCCAGAAGAGCTTAAAAACCGTTTAGATGTCGTGAACTTAAGCTTTGCTGCTGAATAAACAATAGACATAAAGAATGTTAAAGGCACTTTATAAATAAGTGCCTTTAATGTATCAAAATACTAAAAAATGAATGTTCCGTACAAAAAGTCATAGCCCTAAATTTAAATTACATGCTATAACAACGCTCAAGCAGAATTGCTTCACATGATGTTGTCTGGATAGGCAACTAGAGAAATTGAACAAATAAATTTGAGGAAGAATCATGCCTGCATTTTTAACTGAAGATTGGTTTGCTACTGTCGAAAAATTAACTGCTGAAGCAGGGGATCTTAATTTGCCACCCGCTCTTGCGAATTTGGCAATTAATTTAGTAGTTACAGATGCTTCTGGAAATACCGAATTAGCTTTAGATGGGGGTAAAATCCAAAAAGGTTTGTCTTCAAATGCCAAAACAACTTTAAATATGGATGCTGAAACTTTACGTAAAGTATTCTTAGAGTTTGATATGGCTGCTGCTATGCAGGCATTCATGACTGGTAAAATTAAAGTTCAAGGCGATATGTCTCAATTAATGGCTTTACAAACAGCTAAGCCAAGCCAAGAACAAAAAGATTTGTTCAAAAAAGTATTAGAGCATACAGCTTAAATTTAAAAGAATTCAAATAAAAAGCTTACCCATAGAGGTAAGCTTTTTATTTATACAAACAATGAATTTATCAACTTTTAAACAATAAAAATTAGATATTAATTCGCGTTTGCGCCATTTTGATATGTTCAAGATAAGCACGGATACGAGTGACATATTGAACTGCTTGCTTATATCGACCATTTCGCGTTTTATTACTTTGCAAATAGTCATAGAGATTGACCCATTTGTTCGGATCTTTCCCTTGAGATTGCAAGCGCTTCTGAATTTGACTTACCGCACCCGGTCCCATGTTATAGGCCACAAGCGCATACCAGTTCCGATCAGGGAAGGGAATATTATCAAATTCAGTTAGCATCAAATCGTAATACTTTGCTCCACCTTGAATGCTTTGAGCTGGATCACTACGATTGCTCACACCCATTGCTCGAGCAGTGCTATTGGTGAGCATCATTAAGCCACGAACACCTGTGGGCGAAACAGATTCTGGCTTTAAGTATGATTCTTGATAACCAATTGCGGCAAGTAAATGCCAGTCGAGATCATATTTCGCTGCACTTTGTTTAAAGCTCGCTTTATAAATCGGTAAACGCGTCGTTAAGTCACGTTGAATGGTCGACCAAGCTTCTGGTTTCACCACATTACGATTATAAAAAGAAGCGAGTTGCTGCGTCACACCATTTTGCTTACTTTGGCATACAAAGCCACTGGCAGTCTGGGTGAGGGGGTCATCAGCTTGTTTAAACACCCAGCTTAACTCAGGATTTAAACCATTCTTTTGCAAATTGACGGTATCACCACAACTTGCAGAAAAGGACATTAAACCTTTGTTCTCGATGGTACTTAAACCTGCGGTCGTCATTGCAAAGTTTGCTTTACCTTGCTGAACCCATCTAAGTGCAGTGGCATTGTCTGCCACGATTTTAAAGTCCAGCTTTACATTAAGGGTTTGCGCATAGTTACGAGCTAAGTCATAACCAAAACCGTGTAAAAACTGATCTTCTTTGAAAACAGTTGTCGGGCTTTCTACAGCAACAACAGTTAGAGTATTTGTATTTACTACAGTATTGTACTGTAGGGTTTTTCCTGCATTGATACTATGAAATGGAAAAAGCATAGTACTGAGTGCAAGTGCTTTTAACGGGAGAGAAGAAAATAAAGAGTTAAGGCAAAGCCTCGACTCTGAACTTGAATTACTGTGCATGTTGTCTCCGCTACAGATAATTTATGCCCAAAAAGTCAGACAATAAGCTGCCATAACTTTTAAAAGTTGATAAATTCAATAAGGGGTGGGCAGTCATGACGTCATTCAAAATGACATGAAATGAAAAAAACAAACTGTGTAGAAAATCTACATAGTTTTCTGAAAGGTTAAAAAATGCTCAACATTTAATCTGCGCGCATCATAATATTGAAAAAAAGTATTGTCAAATTTCGTACAATTAAATATTCGATATAACATCATAAACACATGAATTTCTTAAGGAAGAAAATTTATACACTTCTGATATGAGAAAATAGGGTATAAAATGCTACATCTTGTAAGCGATATGTTGTTGAACAGTGGTTTTTAATCATGAAATCTAACTTAATTACTCGGTCAGGGCATGACAAATTAGTTGCTGAATTAAAACAACTTTGGCATGAAGAACGACCGGAAATCACAAAGAAAGTGAATTGGGCTGCAAGCTTAGGTGATCGCAGCGAAAATGCAGATTATCAGTACAACAAGCAGTTACTTAGAAAAATTGATCGACGAGTACGCTATTTAGGAAAACGTTTAGAAGAATTAAAAATCATTGATTACGCACCAGAACAAGACGGTAAGGTGTATTTCGGCGCTTGGGTAGAAATTGAAAATGAAGAAGGTGAGCAGAAAACTTTACGTATTGTAGGGATCGATGAAATTTATGACCATCACCCGCAGCATATTTCGATTGAATCACCTATGGCCCGCGCACTGCTCGGCAAAGAAGTAGATGATGAGATTGAAGTGCATACGCCATCTGGAAAAAAGCTTTGGTATATCAATACAATTCGCTATGAAAAGAATGAAAACCCAGAAAAATAAATCAATTTGTATTTATTTTGAGCGTTTGAATTGAAAGTTAAATAAAAGATTTGCCAACTTGTGTTTTTGTTTATATTATAGCGCTCGTTGGAAGCGTGGCAGAGCGGTTTAATGCACCGGTCTTGAAAACCGACGAGGGTGTGAGTCCTCCGTGAGTTCGAATCTCACCGCTTCCGCCAAATTCTTAAAAAGCCCTTGTTAATGACGAGGGCTTTTTTTATGTATAGGACATAAATTACAGTAATAGTTAGCTTAAATTTTGCTAACAACTCCTGAAAATTTCATATAAATCAAATAAGTATATATTTTAATCAAAATTGTTGTATTTATATAATATATTTTTTATTTTCAGTGCCTTACCAAGCACATGTCTATATATCAGAATCGAACAAGTTATTTGTAGAATATTCACTTATTGATATATGATGATCCCATATTTAGAAACTGATTCAAAACATAATTCTATTGTTCAGCGAGCAAGATCAAGGAAGAAATTAGGCTGAATTCAGGCTTCTAAACCCTTATATATCTGGAGTTATTTCCAGCCAAATATTGCATTTCGACCCAATGGTTGGGAATGTCTCACTCTTTTGTAGAGTAGGCGTTTCCTATTTTAGGATGTATCTATGAAAAAATTATTTAGTGTCTTGTTCAGCGCATCTGTACTCACACTGACTGCATGTAATAAACAACCTGCACAAACTGAAAATACAGCACCAGCTAAAGACAAAACTGAGTCAGTACGCACCATTAAGCTTGTTTCAACAGGTTCAGATACTGACGTATGGAAATACGTTGCAACGCTTCCTGAAACTGCTCAAGCGGGCATTAAACTCGAAGTGACCAACCTGACTGACTATGTTGTGCTCAACACATCTGTAGCAAGTGGTGAACAAGACGTAAATGCGTTCCAGTCATTTAACTATTTGGCAGCTTATAACGCTTCAAACACTGCTAAAGTTGCTGCTGTTGCAACAACTTACTTGGAACCAATGGGTCTTTATGCAAATACAGTTAAAACTGTTGATGAGTTCCCACAAGGCGCTACAATCGCGATTCCAAACGATACTGCTAACGAAGCTCGTGCATTAACATTATTACAGTCTGCTAAACTGATTAAACTCAAACCAGACTTTGACCCTATAAAAGGGACAACCAATGATATTGCTGAAAACCCTAAAAATTTGAAGTTAAAACCAATTCAAATGACAACAGCAGTTCGTGTTAAAAACGATGTAGATGCAATTGTATTGGGTAATACATTGGCACTTGAAGGTGGCTTAAACGTACTGAAAGATTCTATCTTCCGTGAGCCTGTTGACCAGTCTACAAAGCTTTATGTGAACTTATTGGGTGTGGCTGAAGCGAATAAAAATGACCCGATCTATACGAAATTAGGTGAACTTTACCACTTACCTAAAGTACAAAAGTTTGTGAGCGAAAAATTTGCAGGTACAAAAGTTGAAGTCAACAAACCTGTTTCTGAGTTTACAGACATCAAATAAGTGATTTTTTAATTTAAAATTATCTTCCAAAGCTAAGTCTCGGTAATCGGGACTTAGCTTTTTTATTTAGAGCTTTAGAAAATTATAAAAGCCCTTATGAAGCAGAGCTTTTATATATTTAATTTTTCAGGTAACAACCTAAATAAAAGAAATTGTATGGAACTAAAAGAATACTTTAGAGGAGGATTTAAATTTTTTATTTGTCAGTTTAAGAATATTCTTTCCTAGAAAAATAAACTCCTAACATAAGTATAAGAGTAATGAAAACTCCCACGCCTGCGCTGATAGTTACTAGTTCTAAATTAAATATCTCTTTCCATAAACCATGTGCTCCCCAATCACCATCTACTCCTCGATTATTAGATTTTCGGCCATAGGTAGCTGCTACACCAAAACCTAAAGTGGAAAACAAGAAACAAGCTAAAGAAAGTTTCAGGGGATTAAACCTTGAAAATAAAGGAATTAATATTGTTGCAATAATAGTCACAACAAAGGCGGTGATGATATGCTTCCAGTTATCCATAACTTCTCATTAAATCTTATTGTTTATAGCGTCTAGGAGAAAACACTCTCCTAGAGATAGGGTATATTTTATGTTATATCAGGGGAGGAATATATAATAGATGGATGGATAAAAAACTCTAGGGCATAGAAATAGGAGTATATTTTCCTATAGGAAAATTCCATTTTGTTAAATAAGTAGTATAGCTACACCAGTCCTCATAGCTAGATAATTTTACTTCTAATCCCATTCCATCTTTCTCACACTGATATACAGCCCAAGCCATATTTCTAGGTTTATCAACTTTTAAGTCCACAAGCTTTGCTTCACTAAAACAGTTTTTTAAAGGAATCTCTAAAAGACCATTTCCTGATTGATCTGGATGAAATAAATTGAGTTTTTTAGCTTCTAATAATGCTTCTTTTAATTCAGGGTAACGAATTACTGAGTAATTGGTAGGGAAGCAATTTCTTCCTGGTCCACCGTTCGGTGAGTTTTTCATTCTTTCCCCCCAATTGAGAACAAATTCTTTTGGAGATATTTCAGATTCTTTTTTATTAATAAAATAAATAGCTGTAAGTGCTACAAGTACACTACTCGATACTAATAAGATTATCTTCACCTACTTTGTCCTTGTGTTTATAATTTAAAATTTTCCTGAAATACAAATACAAATACAAATACAAATACAAATACAAATACAAATACAAATACAAATACAAATACATTTTATATGAAATATGGCTTAGCTTTTGTTTATTTAGAGCTTTCGAAGTTCTAATAGTCCTTATAAAACAGGGCCTCTCATGTATTCTTTATCATATAATGAATAGAGATTATAACTTTATATATTTAATAAAATATTATGAAAAATTTAGATGGCTTACTTAACAGAATCCAAGCAGAGACATTGAGTTTAGTTACTCATAGAGATGGAGCTACTGTATACAAAGCACAAACTACTCAAGGAGAGGTCTTTGTAAAAGCCTATGCACGGAAAGTAGATAATGACAGATATTGTGAAATATTGAATGAGCTTAAGGCATTTTCCCTAGCCCCAGAGTTATTAGATAAATTTGAATGGGGAAATTATTTTATTGTTGTAATGAGTGC